>NZ_JACAXC010000026.1:0-42619 GCF_013391535.1 Acinetobacter sp. SwsAc4 | reverse complement strand
TAGAGGAATAGCTACTCGATATGACAAGCTCAAAAGAAATTATCAAAGTTCTGTTGCTTTAGCCTGTATATTTTTATGGCTACCTTTATAGGGTTAATTATGAACAGTAAATGTCAACAGACCCTAATCGGAACTCACAAAAAAGAGCGCTTGATGCGCTCTTTTTTTATACTCATTTTTCTATTCCGCCTTTTCAAACACATAGGCTTTTTTAGGAAATGGATATTCCTTAAAGAACTTACGGTTGCGGCCCTGATCCCCATTCCAGATTTTATCCAGATCCATCACAAGATTCTGGTCCTGATTGATCCGATAATATAAATTCACATCCACCGCATCACAGCGCACAACGATCTCTTGTTCTGTGGGCTCAACATGCCATTGCACCTGCTTACAGGTTCGCTCTATTTTGGCCATATTGTGCGATGGATCTGAACCCAAACGCCCGAAACTGGTATTGGTCCAATAAACTGAACCATCTTCTAATAAATTTAAGATATATTCCGCTTCTTTTTCATCTTTGACACAACCGGCAAATGCATCAGTACAAGGAATACGCGCATGATAGCGCCCAACATATTGCATATCTTGTTGAGTCGGTTGCGTCATATGTTTAGAAGCAACATGAGGAACTGTTGCTTGTCCAGCAACCTCAGTCAGTGACATTCCTTCACTTGCACTTGTTCGTGCTTGCTCAGCATCTAACATGACTGGAATAGAACTTTCATCACCAGTTGGCTGCGCTTGGTTTGATGTTTTCATTGAATCTGGATGATAGCTATCACAAGCACTCAAGCCCAAACTCAATAAAAATCCTACACTAACATGCTGTAAGAAGAACCTGAACTGCATATCCACAAATCTCTAATATCAACATCGTTGTCACACTTTTTTCAAAAACATCCGATGGTTCTGCAAAATATAGGAAGCATTTGAATATTCGTCTATTCCCTCAAATGGGTAATTATGGCGGACGTAACTTGATGAAATAGCAAATTAACAAAGCAGAATGCTTTAAGTCGGTGCATTTTAGGCGATACTGTCGTTTTTTCCATCAGCCTTTTACACACCGTAACGATTCTCCCATCTGTTTAAACTTTAAAAAAACCAGTTCATCCCTATCTTATTATTAACAGCGACTTATCAGGAATGAAGCCTCATTCTACTGCTGTATCAAATATTTTAGGAGAAAAATTAAATGACCAATTCTGGTTTATATCGCTCAAACCGACAAAGCATGATCGCTGGTGTAATGGGCGGTATTGCGGAACGTTTTGGTTGGAATGCAAATTTATTACGCTTGATCTTTGTAGTGATTTCACTCATGAGCGCCGCTTTCCCTGGTATTTTGGTTTACCTGATTTTGTGGTTAGTAATTCCAAAACAACAGCAAAGTCGCGTTGATTATGTACAAGGCTATAATCAGCCCGTAAAAACCGTTTATGAAGACCAAAGCATAAAACGTTAATTTCTTTGCCTCTTTTGGTCGCTACGGTTGAATTTCCCCCTAATACAACCGTAGCTTTTTTTTATTCTGATTGAAGCTTTTGACGATTGAGTTGTTGTTGAAGCGCAGCGATCATATCTGCACGACTAATCATGCCAATCAAACGTTGATTTTCCACGACAGGAATATAATTAAAAGATTTTTCTACAAAATAGGGGACTAAATCCTGAATCGGCTGTGACGGTTCCACAGTCACGACACGCCGACTCATAATCTGCCTTACATAATGCTGCCATGAATTTCTTGGATCGGCGGCCCCCTTAAACCACTCCACCACCTCATATAAAGCCAGCGTTCCAACCAGTTTTTCTTCCATATTGACCACAGGCAGGCTCATCAGGTTAACTTCCTTGAACTTCTCTAACGCCTGATGAATATCATCATCTTCATGCAGCTTGATCACATCCTGACTCATGATATCGCGACAGATAAAATGACTGTTCAAGCGTTCACTTGCATGTTCCTGTGCTTCCAGAATGATTTTTTCCAGATCGTATTGGCTGATGTCCAGCAACTCGGTGTGTTGTTCCAAAGCATATTCGATATCTTTGGGTTGAATCGAGACTTTTTGTGTCGGTGTCGGGTCTTTGGAACGCTCATTGACATGCGCTGTAATCGGATAATGACGTCCAATCAAACGATTGAAAAAGACAGCAATCAACAAAAGTAAAATTGAGTTGAGTAATACGGGATATAAAATAAAGTGGAATCCTAAACGATGTACAGCATCACCGCCTAAAACCGCGGTAATCGCCACTGCACCGCTTGGAGGATGCAATGAATCAGTTGTCATCATCATAAAAATGGCTAACCCAACTGCGACACTAAAAGCAGAGGTTAAATCAGGTAATAACTGTGTGCATGTCACACCAATGAAACCAGCCAATATGTTGCCAACCACAACATTCCACGGTTGCGCTAAAGGACTACTCGGAACTGCAAAAAGCAGTACAGAAGAGGCCCCCATCGGCGCGATATACCATGCATTCATACCACCCAATACATACCAACTGATTAAAGAGGATATTGCTAAACCACAAAGCGCACCAAATCCTGAAAGTAAACGTTCTTTCAAAGGTAATACTTTGTAATTCGGTTTTAAGAAATTTAGCCAGTCTGATTGGGTTAAGCTCACAATGCACCTTGCTGGAATAGTGTTGTTTCATTGGTTGCAGCAGTATACGCCGACTCAGACTGAAGATGTATTTAAATTACAGTTTTAAATAATAACGAAAACTGATCAAGGTTAATTTAAATACTCCTCCAATTGCTCCAATCGCTCTGCATATTTTTGCATGGGGCAAAACTCATACATCGGCGAACCGATATAAGCACCAGCATTACGGCACTCTTGATCGACAAAATTTTTCCAGAGCTGTTGTGATTTCATGATGTCCTGATAGCGTTCAAGCTGCTTGTATTCCTGACTCTGTTTTTTTATTTGATCCAATACCTGCACAATCTGCTTTGCATATAAAGTTTTGGTTCTGGTACTACAGATCTCTACCACAGCATTATTGATATTCCCCAGTTTTAGCTGTTGAATGGTGTCATCGACACATTGGCTATAAGGATCTATCGCTTTACCTTGCGTTTTGGCAAATACCAAAGTACTCAAACAAGCCATAATCAGTACTGCTGTTTTTAAAACTAATTTAGTCATGAATGTGCTCTTTTGTTATGTTGGTATTTTTAAAATAATAATCAAAAAAATGCCTTAAACATATTTTTCATTCAAATATCGCCAATAGCGTTTAGGCAAATATTGCACATGCAATTTCACATTTTGACGTTCTTTAATATTGATACTATTGAAATAATCTTTCCAAAGCTGATCATATAATTCTTCTTGTTCATCTAATTCTAATTGGAAGTTTTGACTTGCCCCATTTTCAATATTACGGTCAATCTGATGAGCATCTAAAGACACCTCATGAATCTCATGTAAGTCATAATACAATCCATATTTACGTTGTTCGTCATAAATCAACCAACGTTGATCTTGATAACGACGCTTAAAATGCGGCTGTATTAAAGGCAGCACATTAAAATCAGGGCGAACCAAACTTAAAAACAATCCATCTGTGGTTTTCTTAAAACGCACAAATGCTTCCATACGATGCTTTTCGCGTCCCACCTTTTTCGTCCATTGTGAAATCGCTAAAACACTAGGATGCGAATAATTCTTCTCAACTGAATGTTGATGTCGAAAGACATAGATACAGTAATTAAATAAATGCTGATAGGCATCCAAGGATTCCGATAAATAGGCAAAATAAAATTGTTTCAAAGATGAATGCGACAATTTCTGCTGTAAAGCTGACCAAACACGTGCTGCATGTTGCTCATGATTTGGAATTTCAACTACCGTGGCAAATAAACCATGCTGTGCGCCTTGGTTTAAACACAATTGCACGTGGAATTCTTTAAATTGAAAAGCACGAAATACGCAGTTGAGTAAACCGACCATAGAGCCATCAAAATAGTAATAAACCACACCATCACTGAGCATTTTTAGAATCCTAAACTCAGCTGAGGTGACAGTTGTTTCACGTATTTAGATGAACCCTGCGTTAATATTTGCTGGCGAATATCAGCCGTAGAAAGTTCCTTTTGAAACCGTGGACTGTCTTCACAACGAATAAAAAACTGGGCACGTGAATACGCCACACCGAGTTGTTTCAGTAAATCAGTATGTATCTTGCCAAAACGACGCGCTTGCACGATTTTCTTGGCTGACTTTACGCCGATACCTGGTACACGAAGGATCATACGATAGTCAGCACGATTTAAATCCACTGGAAACTGCTCAGGATGACGCAACGCCCAACTCAGTTTTGGGTCTACATCCAAATCTAAATGTGGGTGTTTTTCATTGACGATTTCATTGACTTCAAAACCATAAAAACGCATCAACCAATCACTTTGATAAAGCCGATTTTCCCTTAATAAAGGCGGCGCCGAACCGACCGCTGGTAAATAGTTATTTTCTGTGTTGATTGGAATATAACCTGAGAAATATACCCGTTTCAGTTTAAATTCCTTGTAATGTCGATCTGCCATCACAAGTACGTCTTGATCAGTTTCCTGATGTGCGCCGACCACCATTTGCGTGGTCTGCCCTGCGGGTACATATTTTGGCACATGCTTGATAATCTGGCGTTCATCTTTGAGTTGAATCAGTCGATCTCGCACTAGCCCCAAGTCTTTTTGTACTTCTTGATGTGATTTTTCAGGCGCAAACGCTTTTAATCCGACCTCAGTTGGCATTTCTAAATTGATGCTCATACGGTCAGCATAAAGTCCTGCTTCATGAATCAGTTCAGGCGATGCTCCAGGAATAGTTTTGAGATGAATATAGCCATTAAAATTTTCTTCTAGACGTAGTTTTTTCACCACTTGAAGCATCCGCTCCATCGTATAGTCTGCGGATTTAAAAATACCTGAGCTAAGGAATAATCCCTCTATATAATTTCGACGATAAAAATTAATGGTCAGGTCAACCACTTCTTGTACGGTAAATGCAGCACGTTTGACATCATTAGAACGACGTGACACACAATAAGCACAATCAAAAATACAGACATTACTGAACAAGATTTTCAGCAATGAAACACAGCGCCCATCTTCGGTATAGCTATGGCAAATCCCTGCCCGACTGGCATCACCTAAACCTTTGTCTTTATTTTTACGGTCACTACCACTAGAGGAACAGGACACATCATATTTAGCTGCGTCCGCAAGAATTTGTAATTTTTCACGAATGCGATCAGACATATCAAACACCTCTGTGACAACATCATTTCAAAGCTAACATTTCATGATTTGAAAATTAAGATTGAGAAAGATGTTATGCGTCATGAGGTGACGTTTATGTGAATGGTTTCCTATTCAGGACTTTGCCAACTGGAAAATATGTCTGCTATGGGGTACGTTTTGAATTAACTCGAAAATTAAACAAAAGCGTTTAAATAATTTATTATCAGAACTTGTCGCTGAAACGCTCGAATCCTTTGCACTGCACCCGAAAATCCTTATACTTAACCACAATTTTTGTTTGATTCCAGTGGATGCACCATGAGTCGTGCTATATCGCATATTGATACATTTCAGGGCTTAATTCTTGCCCTACAAAACTATTGGGCGGAGCAAGGCTGCGTCGTATTACAACCATATGATATGGAAATGGGTGCAGGGACATTCCACACTGCAACTTTCTTACGCGCATTAGGTCCAGAAACTTGGAACGCGGCTTATGTTCAACCATCACGCCGTCCGAAAGATGGTCGTTATGGTGAGAACCCAAACCGCTTACAACACTATTATCAGTTCCAAGTGGTACTTAAGCCAAACCCAGACAATATCCAACAGCTTTATCTTGATTCGTTAAAAGCGATCGGCATCGATACACTGACTCACGATATTCGCTTCGTAGAAGACAACTGGGAATCTCCAACACTAGGCGCTTGGGGCTTAGGTTGGGAAGTTTGGTTAAATGGTATGGAAGTGACGCAATTCACTTACTTCCAGCAAGTCGGTGGTGTTGAATGCTACCCTGTTACTGGTGAAATCACATACGGTTTAGAACGTCTTGCGATGTACCTTCAAGGTGTAGACTCAGTTTACGATCTTGTTTGGACCAAAGGTCAGTTCGGTACTGTGACTTATGGTGATGTATTCCATCAAAATGAAGTGGAACAATCGACCTATAACTTTGAATATGCGCCAGTCGATAAATTATTTGAATTATTCGATTTCTATGAAGCTGAAGCAGCTCGTTTAATGGATGCTGAACTTCCACTTCCTGCTTATGAGCAAGTGATTAAAGCATCGCATAGCTTTAACTTATTAGATGCGCGTGGTGCGATTTCTGTAACTGAACGTCAACGTTATATTTTACGTGTTCGTACCTTAGCGCGTTCAATCGCTCAAAGTTATGTGGCTGCGCGTGCGAAACTCGGTTTCCCAATGGCAGAACCACATTTACGTGATGAAGTATTAGCACAGTTAAAAGCACAAGTTGAAGCAGAAGCAGCCCAAGCTGAAAAAGCGAAGGAGAATAAATAATGACAAAGCATACTGTTTTATTCGAACTTGGCTGTGAAGAACTTCCACCAAAAAGCTTAAAAACTTTACGTGATGCCTTACAAGCTGAAACGGAAAAAGGCTTAAAAGATGCAGGCTTAAATTTTGCTGCGATCGAAGCTTATGCTGCACCACGTCGTTTAGCGCTCAAAATTGTTGATATTGATGCTGCTCAAGCAGACACACAAAAACGTTTTGACGGCCCTGCTGTTCAAGCCGCTTATGATGCAGAAGGCAAACCAACTAAAGCACTTGAAGGCTTTATGCGTGGTCAAGGCATTACGGTTGATCAGCTTTCGACGTTCCAAGCAGGTAAAGTAGAAAAAGTTTGCTTCTTGAAAGATGTGAAAGGTCAAAGCCTTGATGCTTTACTGCCACAAATTTTACAAACTGCATTAGACAACTTACCAATCGCAAAACGTATGCGTTCTGCTGCAAGTCGTACTGAATTCGTGCGTCCAGTAAAATGGGTCGTATTGCTGAAAGATGATCAAGTGGTTGAAGCAACTATTCAAGATCATAAAGCAGGTAATGTGACTTATGGTCACCGTTTCCATGCACCTGAAGCAGTGACTTTGGCGCATGCAAATGACTACCTTGCTGCTTTAGAAAAAGCTTATGTCGTTGCGAACTTTGAAAAGCGTCAAGCAACCATTCAAGATCAAGTGAAAAAGTTAGCTGATGAAGTTAATGCAACTGCGATTGTCCCAGCAGACTTACTTGATGAAGTCACCAGCTTGGTTGAATGGCCAGTTGCATTACGTGCGACTTTTGAAGAGCGTTATTTAGCTGTTCCTCAAGAAGCCTTAATTACAACCATGCAGGACAACCAAAAGTATTTCTGTTTGATCAATGCAGAAGGTAAATTACAGCCTTACTTTATTACCATTTCAAATATTGAGTCGAAAGATCCGATTCAAATTATTGAGGGCAATGAGAAAGTTGTACGCCCTCGTTTGTCGGATGCAGAATTCTTCTTCCTACAAGATCAAAAGCAACCGCTTGCATCTCGTAAAGAAAAACTCGCAAATATGGTATTCCAAGCACAATTGGGTACGCTTTGGAATAAATCAGAACGTATTGCGAAATTAGCTGTAGCATTGTCACCAATTACAGGTGCAAATGCAGCCGATGCTGAAAAAGCAGCGTTACTCGCTAAATGTGATTTGACCTCTGAACTTGTGGGTGAATTCCCTGAACTTCAAGGGATTGCAGGAACTTATTATGCTCGCCTTGAGGGTGAGAATCATGAAGTTGCTGAAGCTTTAGGTGAGCAATACTTACCTAAGTTTGCGGGTGACGTATTACCACAAACCAAGACAGGCACAACGATTGCGCTTGCAGATCGTTTAGATACGCTGGTTGGTATTTTTGGTATTGGTCAAGCGCCAACAGGTTCTAAAGACCCATTTGCATTACGTCGTTCTGCAATCGGTATCTTACGTTTAATCATCGAAAATGAACTCGATGTCACGATTGAAGAACTGGTTAACTTTGCGCTTCAAGGTTATGGTGACGTGGTTAAAGATCATGACAAGACGCGTGCGGATGCCGTTGCGTTCCTTGAAGGTCGTTACCGTGCTAAGTATGAAGACCAAGGCGTAGCAGTTGATGTGATTCAAGCGGTTCAAGCACTTGCTCCAAAATCTCCTCTTGATTTTGATAAGCGTGTGACTGCGGTCAATCATTTCCGTACCTTGCCAGAAGCGGCTGCATTGGCTGCGGCTAATAAGCGTGTTGCCAATATTCTTGCCAAAGAAGCAACGCCTGAAGGTGCTGTGGTTGAAGCGAATCTAGTTGAAGCTGCTGAAAAAGCGCTTTATGCAGAACTTCAAACATTGACACCAGTGGTTCAGCCTTTACTTGCTGCACGTAACTATACTGAAGCGTTGTCTAAGCTTGCTGCTCTTCGTGCGCCAATTGATGCCTTCTTTGAAGGTGTGATGGTTATGGCTGATGATGCTGAATTAAAAGCCAACCGTTTACGTTTATTGGCGCAATTACGTGATTTATTCACAGCAATTGCAGATGTAAGTGTATTGCAGGGTTAGGTTATTTGATTCATTGAAGTAATCTAGAAACCCTGCTAATAATAGTGGGGTTTATTTTTAGAGGCAATAATGAGCAAACTTTCTCAACCACAGCGTGTATTTGAGCTTTTAAAACAATCACCGTTAAAAAAATTTAAAGCTCGAGATATTGCCGAAGGAATTGTTACTTTATTTCCCGAAGATTATGTGGAAAAACGAAAAAACCCACGCTTCAAAACCGATGACGAGTTTATTAGTCAAGTGTTTGCTGAAATTGGCGCACACAAACATGGCATCCTAAAACTATCACCCTATATTCATGTACAAGACAAACCTCGACCGCGTGTGTATTGGTACGACCCAAATCATCAAGCTGAACATGGCGAATCTTTTGCCAATGAAGAATTAACTTCAAACGAAAATTTTGAAGAAACTGAAATTAATCTCCCATTGATTAAATCAGGAAATTTATCCGAGCATGATTTATACCCCCTACTGATTGAATTTTTAAGAGTACAGTTCGGTTTATATTGCCTGAGAATTGATGAAAAACGCTCTAAAAACTCTCGTGGGCAAAACGGCAATCAATGGTTACACCCCGACATTGTTGCCATGCAACCTTTAGATAAACACTGGCATGAACTCGTTAAAAGCTGTGTTAAACATGGCTCTGGTCAAAATGTGCGTTTGTGGTCATTTGAAGTCAAAAAAGAACTCAACAGCTCCAATATTCGCAGTAGCTTCTTCCAAGCAGTCAGTAATTCCAGTTGGGCAAATGAGGGCTACCTCGTAGCAACATCTATATCAACAAATGAAGTTGAAGAGGAGCTGCGAATGCTTTCGGCTTTGCATGGTATTGGCGTTATTTTACTCACTCCAGAAAATCCGACTGAAAGTGAAATTTTACTTCCTGCCAAACGCAAACAAGAACCCGACTGGCAAACGATAAATCGAATTTTGAAAGAAAATAGCGACTTTAAACATTTTATTGATTTAGTCGCAAATTACTTTCAGACAGGTCGCACCTACCAAGAAAATTGGAATAAATAAGGCATAGGACATTTGCCTACATTTAGCGATGTTAAAAGCAGGCAAACCGTCATCCTTGCGACTGATTCATACAAAGCACATCAAAGCACAACGGTTTACGCACTGTATCAATTTCACATCACCTACATTCTTTTCTTGAACTTGGCGATAAGCTATAAAACTTGAATTGCAACATTATTGCCAAAAGGATAAAAGATGATGAAAAAAATATCTGCTCTGTGTTTAGCGACTACACTGATCGCATCGTCTTCTCTCTGGGCAACCGAAAATACAACAGCCACAAATGCAAACACGACTACGGCTGAAAAAACACTCCCTTATGGTGACAACCCGAGCCTTGGTCGAGTATTGCTGTATAAAACAGGTAAAGGGCTACAAAACCTAGGTGAATCCATCCAAGGTGCATCGGAAAACACCTCACAAAAAATGAGTGAAAAGTGGAAAACCACAAAAGAATACACGGCTGAACAATCCGTCATTGTTCAGGAACAAACCGAAAAAGCCAAACAATATACTGCTAAAAAATGGCAAGACACCAAAGATGCCGTGATTGGAAACAATGATGGAAATATTCCTATTGAACGTGCTGAACTGAGCCAACCCTCATCAAATTAATACGATTGAACAAAATTTATAGGAATGAATGAAACAATGACAGTTATGCCTTTTAAAACCATTTTGCTTTGTTTAGTCAGTAGTATTGGCTTTACCGCGTGTTCAACGCTCTCTTCTCAAGCCGAGCAGCCTTTACAGCAACTGCAAGTGGTTCAGAACATTGATGCCCTACCCGATACCAAGACCAATGCCGCATCCTTAAATAAATACAAGAATCATTGCATGATCCAGTTTACAGGTTATTTTGATGGTGGGCAGAGTACGGAATCATGGGAATTTAAAGGCAATCAGTTAAGTCGGGCTTTTTCTGAGACCTATCAATATGTGCCGAATCGTTTATTCAATGCGACCACTGAAAAACCTGTATTAGATCAGAAAACGCGAAAAACCACAGTATTTGACATTCAGAAACCTGAGGTAAAACATAACTTTGACAAGTTAAAAAGCTACTTTAACCAAACCGTTTTGGACCAATGTAGCTAAGTTTGCCATCTCCACAATTTCTATCCAGAGTGTGTTTGAGCTGTAATGTGCTTGTAAAGTTTTGCTGAAATCCATCGCTTTCTTTCATTTGCTCGATATGATTCATTTGCGTTGATGAAGTACCCCAAACGGTACATCGCTTAAGGAAATCGCAATGAAGAAAATGATCAAAACAGCTATCGTGACAACAAGTATTCTCGCTTCTGCCTCTATTTTCGCACAAAATGTTGGGGTCAATGCCAATGGGTCAGCTCAGGTTAATGTCCAGTCTGGTGGCTTGATTAGCGGCGTTGCAGGTGCGGTCAAAAATACTGCTCAGGGCGTAGGTCACGCAGCACATCATGTTGGCCATGCCGCTGTACACACAGGTGTAAATGTGGGTTCACAGGTGGTAGACAAAACCGCAAAAGTGGTTAAAAACACTAAGGATTATGCGGTAGAGAAAGCTGCTGATGGCAAGGAGTTTGCTGCTGAAAAAAGAGCAGAAGCAAAAAAACGTCATCAGCAACATCAGGCTGAGCAAAAGTCGATTGGCCTGAATACCCAAGCAGGGGTTAACGTTGGAAACTCATCCATTCAGGCACAAACGGGCTTGAATGCAGACAGGAAACAGGCTCAGGCAGGTGCAAATGTTGGCGTGAAAGTATTAGGTGTGAATGCGAATGTAAATACCAATGCCAAAGTGGGTACAAACTAATTTTCTAACCCATCGTCAAAAGCCCTTTGCTTAAGCAAAAGGCTTTTGATTATGTGATTTAGTCTATCAATTGTAGTTTAGTCTGCTCATCTGCATGATTTTCAATAAAATGTCCCTGCCCATGATCATCACAACTCAAGGTTAAATTTTTATAACTGAGTTGATAAAATTCAGTATAGCGTTTAAAAATCAATAAAGACTGATCCAAAGCCAAAGCTTCACCGACTTTAACTAACTTATGAATCCCACGATCATTCATCGTCAAAACATAAGATTCTGCATTTAACTCAAGTTGAACAACGGCATTCGCACTGGCTTTCAATGGCAATAGATATTGTTGATTCGGCTGAATTGCTTCAGCGTTATAAGCCTCTAGCTTTAAGCTAACTAAATTAAAAACTAACCATGTATTTTGAATCGTGCGAATGGTCGGCACTGAGCTGTCCATCTGTTGGATAAAATGCGGATGAATACCTAACTTCTGTAAATTTTGCTCAGTACCCTGTTGTAGATTAAATAATTGTTGAACCAATTTTTGCTTAAGAACAGCATCAAAATAACGTTCATCTAATTCAAAATCGTTATTTTGTAAGATTCGCAATAAAGCTTGATGATGCCTGCTCAATAATGCATCTAATACATGGCGATAGTAGAACTTACTTTGCTTTTTAACCTCTCGAACACGCTTATAAAAATAAGTAATCTCAAAAGGTTGCTCAACAAAATCATTGAGTAATTGCGAACTTGCCAAAACCGAGAGTGCTTCATGTCCTGTAAAAGGCAAATGAATCACATGCATTTTTGGTAATAAGGGCTGTATTTTTAAGAAATGTTCTTTATCTTCTGCATAGTATGGATCATAGACAATGATGTATTCACGAGATGAATCCACTTCATCTGCCTGAATCTGCATATTTTGATGAATAGATGCGTCAAAAAATTCTGCATAACGGCGATCATGAACCACATCAGGGTCTATCGAATATTGTGGTACAAAAGCAACGATTTTATGCATATTCAATAAATTAGAATATTTAATCGCAGCATAGCCTCCCATTGATCCACCATAACCCACAATCTGCTCAAACTGTTGTAAGGTCGGCTGAATCTGTCGCTGCATCTCAAGCATGCTGCTTTGAGGAAACCAAGATTTTTGCTTCGGCATAATACCGATAACATTGTATTGATATTTTATGAGTGATTTTTCAGCATTAATTGACATTCCTTTGGCACGACTAATCAAATCGCCAAACGAAACCACTAAAGTGTCACTTGAACCTTTTAAAAAAATAACGCGAATATGTTCATCTTCAAATATTATTTGCTTATCCATGCTCACACTGAAAAATTAATCCTAGGCTTGTCGCAAAAAGCCATCAAATGATGTCTTTGCCAAACCCTATTTGCGGAGTATCTTATTTTATAGAGATAAGACAGATTAAAAAGCGCAAAAAATGACACAATCCTTACATCCTTCGGCTCAAAAAGGCTTTAGTTTAGGGGCTGAACTATATCAACAAGTTCGTCCCAGTTACCCACCAGAAATCGTCGTTTGGCTGCAAGATCAGCTCAAAGTCGGTGAAAATTCCACTGTTATTGACCTCGGTTCAGGGACTGGCAAATTCTTACCTTTCCTGCTTCAGACACAGGCAAAAGTGATCGCGGTGGAGCCCGTGGCAGAAATGCTACAACAGCTTCAACAGGCCCATCCAACAGTCGAATGTCTACAGACTTCAAGCGATCAACTTCTGGTGAAGGATGCATCCATTAACGCCATTATTTGTGCCCAATCTTTTCACTGGTTCTCAAATATCGAAACGCTCAAGGAAATGTATCGGGTATTAATTCCTACGGGGCATCTTGGACTGCTTTGGAATCAACGTGATATTACTGTTGACTGGGTCAAAGCGTTGGCCGATGAAATCGCACCATTTGAAGCAGATACACCACGTTATCATAGTGAGAAATGGAAACAGGTTTTTGAGCAACAACAGCTCTTTCAATTCAACGGTCTTCAGACCTTTCAACTCAAACATACCGGCACAGTAGAACAAGTGGTCAGCAAACGCTTACTTTCCACGAGTTTTATTGCAGCAATGCCAGAACATCAACAACAGCAATTAAAAGCAAGATTTGAACAAATTGTATTTGATTTTACAGGCCAAACTGCTCAAGATCAGATTGATTTTCCTTATACAACCTTTGCCTACCATTTCCAAAAAATAGCAAAGTAACAATAAATCAGGTGTTTCTATGACCTTTAAATTTAAAACCACAATTGCACTCAGTTGCTTGATCAGCTCTACACTATTACTGAGTGCTTGTAACAAAGATCCTAAAGCACCCTCTCAGCAAGAACAGCAAACTCAAAATTCTAATGATGCGATTGGTCAGCTTAAGCAAATCCCGATTAAACAGTTCCCTACAACGGCTGACGATGCGCATGATATTGCAATTTTAGATGACTATGACCGTCGTTTTACCGAAATGAGCGATAGCATGGAAATAGAACTTGCAAAGATGAAAGAAGCCAATACGCTCACTCCAGCGTTTGAACAGGAACGCCAAAAAGATAATGTTCAATCGGCATTGAATATGCTGAAAGAGTTAGAACTTAAAACAGAACAAGGTCGATATATTCAAGGACTTTTATATGAATACTGGGATAATCAAGCCAAAGTACTTGAGCAAAGTACCTTAGCGAGTACTACAGAAAATACTGATACGGCCAAACAAGTTGATCATTTAAATGAATATCTACATGCGCAAAGCCAACTACACCATTGGAAAAGTTCTCAACCAACAGAAACTAAAAAGGCGAGTGAGTGATATAAAAAATTGAGGGTCATACGACCCTCTCTTGTTCAACAAGATTAGATTTTTTGTTTTTCTATCCACTGAATTGAATTAACACGGAATAACTCACAAGCACCATCACCCGTATCCGTAGCTGTTAAAGAAGATCGCCAAACCAAATTTTTATCCCGAATCTCAACCAACTCACCTTTCAACTGCACCAAATCCCCACGCTTCACTTGTTTGATTTGCTGGGCAATTTCAGGATTTGCGGGAATAATATGCATATTGGAAACCATTTGCATGGCTTGATTTGCAGGAACAGGTAGTTTATCTATTTTCCAATTCAAATAGCGGTCATATTGATTTACTGAGATTTTACGTGCGATCTCGGGCTTGGCAAACAAACCCCAACTCACGGCATAATCAATCGGAGAAAATTTTGCTTGTTCGTCATCTTGGTACATTTTAGAACCAAGAATACGGAAGTTGCCATAAAAAGGCTGTAACACCGAAATAGACTGATCCTTTGCGATCGGCGATAAACCATTGGCAATGTTATATTCTATTCCGCTGGTCGATGCATGTGTCTGCCCAAGCATAACCACCATGCCTAAACTCATCCATAGACGTTTTTTCATGGCTTATCACCCTCAAAATCTAACTAAATTCTTAGAAAAGCGTATCTCTTCATAGTATGCTTAGACGATGAAAAAAATTACTTTTTTTAGTAACAATCAAACTTACTTTAGTCATATTTTTGTGGCTTTGTTACTGATTTCTCTAATCTGAATCAACGAATGGATCTCTATGATTTATCAATTCTATCAACGTCGAGTTTTCCCACATTTACTCAATCAAGTCATGCAGACTGCAAGTTTGATGGATAAGCGTCGTGAATTATTGGTTCCTATCGAAGGTGAAGTCCTCGAAATAGGTTTTGGTACAGGTTTAAATATTCCTTTCTATGGCAATGTTGACTCACTTTATGCTTTGGAACCCAATCCAGATATTTATCATCTTGCCGTTGAACGAGTTCAGCATGCGCCTTTTTATATTAAGCATGTACAATCCAGCGCAGAAAAACTTCCATTTGCCGATGCAAGTTTAGATCATATTGTTTCCACATGGACTCTCTGTAGTATTCCAAAACTTGATGTCGCCTTAGCAGAAATTTATCGAGTGTTGAAACCTACAGGCACCTTTCATTTAATTGAGCATGTGAAACATCCTGACTCGATCAAATTACAATCCTTACAGACCCTACTTACTCCAATACAGAAAAGGATTGGAGATGGATGCCATCTCAATCGCGATATTGAACGACACCTTGCACAAGCTAAATTTAAATTTCTTGAGAAAGAATATTTTGATGCAGATGGTATTCCTGCGATTGCACAAAAAATGCTATTGGCTCGCGTGCAGAAGTTATAAATTCAAAGCAATCATTAATTTTCAAAATCAATTCTTAGCGTTTCAAAACGAATACGTCCTTCACGTACTGCTTGAGCAATTGCCTGCTGTCCTTTGCTCAAGCGCGCACCACCACTTTTAATATCAAGTAGAATCACTTCAATATCGTCTGCAGTCCCATCACCATCACGAAAATCGGTATAGCCATCAAAAACCACGTAATCGACAGGATCACCGAGAAATTTTGCATCACTGGGTAAATACTGAAATTCAGGTAAAATCGGTGCAAACTGTTCTGCCATTTTTCCTTTTAACACCGCACGACTGGTATTTACACTACGTTTCTGTGCATCTAGCAAAGCTTGCTTATGTTCTAATTCTAATTCAGCAATATATTTTTCATATTCCGCCTGAATACGACCATTCCGCGTATTGGACAAAATCAGCGTGGTAATCACAACACCAATACAACCACCAATTAACATTGCAAGCCAAACCGACATAAAACTTTCCTTTTTCTGAATCTGCTATTTAACTGCAACATTAAACTTTTGTCATGTGTCACACACTCTACTGAAAAAGATGCTAAGGTATAGTTGAATACAAAACGCTTGTTAAAAAATCTAATTTCATGAAGACAATATTAATTGCAAATCAAAAAGGTGGCTGTGGTAAAACCATGACAGCCATTACGCTTGCCACAGCACTGTCACAAAAGGGCTATAAGGTCGCGTTGGCTGATGCTGATAACCAAAAATCATCATTACAATGGTTAAAACAACGCCCTGAAACTGTTGCTGCCATTCAAAGCCTCGACTGGAGGCATGAGAAATCAATTGGTGATGCACCTAAACATCTCGATTATTTAATCATTGATGCCCCAGGCGCACTGTCAGGTGAGCATGCAGAACAATTGGTCAGCGAAGCCCATGCCATTGTGACCCCTTTACAGCCCTCATTCTTTGATATTGATAGTACGCGTCGGTTCCTAAAACATTTACAAGACATCAAACGCATACGTAAAGGAAAAGTACAAATTCTGTTGATTGCCAATCGCGTGAAAGCGAATAGCTCTAGTTCAAAAGACATTCAAGACTTCTTTAATAAGATTGAACAAGAACCTGTCGCATGGATTTCAGAACGTAGTGCTTATGGCACGTTGGCTATGCAAGGTTTAAGTATTTTTGATAAACCACAGAAAAATTTTGTGAGTATTCAAAGCCAATGGCAACCCGTTCTGAATCAGTTAGTCGATGATCCAAGTGAATGGTTTTAAGCCGCCTTGCTCCATTAGCAGGATGGAACAAGGCATGAGACCATTGATGTAACTGCATTAATAAAACTTATCTTTATTTAGGTTCAATGAAAGGTGCGGGGTTTGGGCTAGGTTGGTCTGTGTCATCACCCTCATCTTTCAGGTTATGTCTCATTTCATCACTATCGAGGTTTTCCATAGCTTTACGGATGGTCTCGTTACCGTGACTGCCATCATTTGACTGGATTGCCTGTTCACGTTCCGCACCTTGCTCCTGTAGTGCATTTTCAGGATTTTTAGGAATATCTTCCCTTTCTATAGCCTGCTGTAATTGATCACTGTCCGTCAGGCCTTCCACTTGCTGATAACTGAGTTTATCACCGTTCAAGAGGGTAGCCACTGCGCTTTCGGCTTGTGTACCATTGCTGTTATTCGGTTGTGAATGATGGTCCTGACCTGTTTTTGCAGAGGTATTGTCCTGATTATTTGAATGTGTCATCGAACTGCTCCTTAAATTCACTTTATGGATGTGTGATGAATTCAATATAACAATACGCTTTGTAACTCTTTGCCAACTCTTGTATTAAACTCGATAGCAAATGTTGCTATGGTAAGTTGCTGTATTGCAGTCTTAAAACTTTCGTAAATGCTGAGATATACATATTGCCGATCACTGGCCACTCCATTGAAAATAATCGGCTGGCTGAAACATGCCAACGGTTTAGCCCCTGATTCCATTTAGAGATTTCAACGTGAAATTACTGAATGAAAATTTTACTGGACGCATTTTTCAGTTAATATGATTTTATTCAACTTTTAGCCCTAGAGACGGAAGCTTGTGCAACAATACGCTCCCACATTACAACGTGTTTTATTGTTTGGACTGTTCTTTGTCTTAATGTATTTGGGATTCAGCATTCTCAAATACTTTATCGTCCCTGTTCTTTGGGCAGCGATTATTGCTTATATGACATGGCCTGTTTATTTATGGGTACAACGTCGCTTTTTCGGTGAAAATCGACCAACGCTAAATGCAACGATCATGATTACGTTGGTCATTTTAGTGATTGGGGTTCCCTTTGTTTGTGCCATTTTCATGCTGCAACTCGAAGGCCGAAATTTATATTTTAATTTACAAAAACAATTATTTTCAGGTCATATTCAAGTCCCCGAGTTTATAAAAACACTTCCGATTGTGGGTAAGGATATCAGTCGTACAGTCAATGAATTAAGTGCCGATCCGAATAGTATTGCGAAGAATGTTGCCGAATGGATACAAGGTCATTTGAGCTATGGCCGTTTTGTACTGAGTGAGATTAGTCGGAATTTAGTTAAACTGACCTTTGCAATCATGACGTTATTCTTTTTCTATCGGGATGGACAGATGATTCTGGCACAGGTCAGCCGCGCTATGGAAATGGTGATTGGCCCACGTGTACACCATTATCTAGAAACCATTTCAGAAACAACACGCGCTGTAGTGTATGGCGTGGGATTAACTGCTGTGGCACAAGCCATTTTAGCAGGTCTCAGTTACTTTGTAGCAGGTGTGCCGAACCCAATGCTACTCACCATGGTAACGTTTATTTTGGCCTTAATTCCATTTGGAACTCCCATCTCCTATTTAGGGGTTGGTTTATGGCTATTTGCTCAAGGCCAAACTGTCGAAGCAATTGGTGTGATTACATGGGGTGTCTTGATTGTAAGTAGTTCAGATAATGTGATTCGACCTTTAGTTATCTCAGGCGCAACTCAAATTCCATTCATTTTAATTATGTTTGGTGTGCTAGGAGGAATCGCAAGTTTTGGTTTAGTGGGCTTATTTATTGGTCCAGTCATCTTAGCTATTTTATTGGCAATCTGGCGTGAATGGCTGCATGAGAATGTTCAGGAGCCAATCGCTGCCATTGAAGCGCCACCTGAAACAAAGTCGTAATCTATTTACACGATTTACCATTTAATCTTACTGACAACTTGCGAGTTATCCCATAGTTTATTTGAATCAAACAAATAAAGCTGATAGATAAGGATAATTTGCAATGATTTCAACGGTACAAAAGTCTTGTGTTCTGACAAGTTTAGTTTTGATGATGAGTGCATGTTCTTCTATTAACTTAGACAGCAATGCATCCAAAATTCAAACACAGCCAACGACAACAGATCAGAAACAACTCATACAAGTTTACCAAGTCGATGCCAAAGGTGTAGGTGCATCCATTGGAACAGTAACATTTAAACAAACAGCAAAAGGTCTATTAATTACCCCCGCGCTTGGAAAACTTTCCCCAGGTGAACATGGTTTTCATATCCATGAAAACGGCTCATGTGAAGCTGCTGAAAAAGAGGGCAAAATGGGAGCCGCCCTCGCTGCGGGCGGGCATCTTAACCCAGAGAAATTTGCCCATCACGGTACGCCACTGGATGGACATTTAGGTGATCTACCAGCCCTAAAGGTGAATGACAAGGGTTTTGCAACAACGCCTGTGCTTGCTCCACGCCTGAAACTTACCGATATTCAGGGTCGGGCAATCATGATTCACGCAGGTGGAGATAATTATTCAGATACACCTAAGCCTTTAGGTGGTGGTGGCGAGCGAATTGCCTGTGGTGTTATTCAATCATAAAAGCACTGTGGGTATCTAAAAAGATATCCACAGTTTCGTAGATATTTTATGCAGCTACAAATGACTACGCTATTGGTTCAGCATATATTTAATTGATTCCCTCGGCTTTACGTTCTTGCATCACTTGTTTGAGCACAGCTCTTGGTTGCATAAACCAAAAACCGATCAAACTGACACTCGTTAAAGCAAAAGCCCAAATATGGAAATGCGTATAAAGTACACGCACCAATTCTATAATCACAAAGAAACTCATCATCAATAGCATTGAAACAGCCGCAGCGACTGTCCCTTTGGATACTTCTGAAGACATTAATGCAAAACGATATAAAACTGAAAAACTAATCCCCTCTCCTAAGCTTATTAAGGTCATACCGATCAATAAACACGGCACTAGATAAGTTTGCCAAATCACGCCTAAAATTAAAAACAGCGTTCCAATCAACATAATCGGTAAGCCCATCAAAATGGTTTTGCCTAATGGAAAGCGATCAATTATTTTGATCAGGATAATATTCCCTGCAATTAAGCCAAAAAATACAGGAAATTGCGCTAAACCATATTGCACACTACTGAGCTTTAACTCATCGACCAAGATAATGGGTGATAACGCAATCCACAGCATTAATGGCATCCCAACCAAAGGTAAAGCAATGCTTAACCCTAAGAAACGGCGATTGGTGAATACTTTTTTAAAATCATCAAAAATATAAATAAAAGGTTGTCTCGCTCGACGCTCTGGGGTTGCTGGCATAAATTTATTTAGACCAAACCAACTCAGGAATGAAACGATTGCAATCGCAACAAAACCCCAATGCCAAGAGACATAATCAATCAGAAATGCACCAAGAACTGGCCCAAGTAATGGCGCAAGCAAGGAAATATTGGCCATTAATGCCATCACTTTAATGGCATCACGTTCCTCAAACGTTTCCTGAATTGCAGCATAACCCACTGCCGAAATGACCGTAAGGCCAATTCCCTGTAAGAAACGTAAAGTCAGGAATTGTTGGATATTCTGGGTCAGTAAGATGAGCAAACAACAGATGGTAAAGAATGCCACGCCTGCCAATAATACTTTCTTACGTCCAAGACGGTCTGACAGAGGTCCAAGCAACCAAGCAACACTTGCTCCACCCAATAAATAAAAAGACATGGAAGATGGTGCCCATGTTGCACTAACACCGAATTGTTCTGTAATTGCCAACATTGCTGGCTGAATTAAGTCATTACCAATATAGACTGAAAATTCGAATAGCACTAAAGCTAATGGAAACATGAGCGTTATACGGTTTAACGTCATGCTTTGATTGTTCGTCATCATGTTCTATTCACAAAAATAACCAATTCGCGTGCATCCATCTCCTTGAAAAAAAGAAAATAGATTCCGCACCACGTCATTTTATGGTTCTGATTTAAATTAAATTTTGATTTTCATGCAGTGAGAGCGCATGTAATAAATATGGAAACACCGTATTCACAAGGTGTATAAATTGCGTGAGATTCGTAAATATTTTACCTATCGTAAAAATTTACAAGCGCAACTTTAGCACTTTTTAAAAATGCCTGCAATTTAAGCAATAAAATGAATTGTGTGGATATGTGAATAACCAAAAAGTTATCCACATTTTTGTCTATATTTTATCCAGCACCAAATTGCAGCTCAGGTTTAAGAGCACAATTCAAACTGGAATTTATTGGTATTGTCCCCTCTCGCACACTGATAGCTTTGTTTTTTATTTACAATCTTCCAGACTTGTTGATCACGCTTTAACTCATATTCGGTACGAATAGCTGCAACAGAATCATCTAATTGGGCTTGTTCAACAGTGATTTCCGCATCTGTTGGGTTTTCAGCACGATTAAACTGCTGATCAATTTTGAGATTAGTTTCATCATGAAATAAATTTGGTTGATCGAGTAAAACCGCATGTATTGCTGTACTTTTTTGTACCGCTGCTTGCTGCTGTGACTGTGCAATCGGCTGATTGCATGCGGTTAAAAATAAGCTACACCCTAAAACCATCCAAATTTTATACATTTTGTACCTTTCCTATTTACCACATGCATTTATGCTACTATGCAAAACTCGATTTCAAAGCAACAAAATGTATGTGACTTATGAGAGATTTGTTGTATTTATCAATTATTTGAACATCATCACAAGTCACTAAAAAAACAAATTTTATAACATGAATATCACCACGGATTAGCCATCACCAATGTCAGATTTAGCAAAAAAATTAGCAATTATTTTAGTCGTCAGTAGTACGATTGTCGGCTGTTCGAAAAAAGAAGAAAGTGCTGTAAGCGATGCATCTGTAGCGACAGAAAGTGCGGCGCCCAATAGTGAAACAATTCGAGCAAATGCAGCAAAAAACCCCGAACAGTTAGTAAGCACACAACAAAGTGCTCTCGAACAAAATCGGCAATTAATTAAAAGTGCTGAATTAAAATTTGAAGTGAACGATGTATTAAAAACTACATCTACACTTGAGCAACAGTTATTACAATACAATGGCTATATTGAGAATAAGCAAATTGACTATCAAGTGAGTGACCGTTCTCAACATGATCGTATCGATGGAACCGTGGATATTTATGAAAAAATCACACCAGCGGTACAACTGACGGTACGTATTCCAAATGATCAGGTGACAACATTTCTAAATCATTTATTGCCTTTAATGCTGAACTTTAATACACAAAGCTATGAAGCAAAACGTTATGAATTAAAACTGTTAGAAGAGAAACTCAATACAGCGAACCAAAGTAATAGCGCATCTAATCCAGTAAATAATCAATTACAACAGCTCACTGATTTAGAAGTGAAAGATCGCCTAGCGTATAGCACCATTCGTTTAGAATTTTTCCAACAGCCAAAAGTGCGTAAGAGTCATGACCTCAATATTCATCGTATTGCATCACTAGACAGCGATCCATTACTCACCCGAATAGCCGAAGCATTCAAAATTGGACTATCCTATTTTAAAGAAACGCTCATCTGGTTGATCCAATTTTGGGCATTTTATATAGTGATTATTGCAATTTGGTTGATCCGTAAAGCTTATAAAACACGAAAACAGAACCCATAATTATTGATTTTTAGTCAATAGTATTTTGCTTATTTATACATTTTTACTCATGAATAGATTTTCTAAAATATATCCAAGTTTTAGAAATCTATTTTTTGAGTTTAATTTTATGAGCAATATTTTAATTATTAATGGTGCTAAACAATTCGCTCACTCGAATGGTGAATTGAATGACACCCTGACTGACTTTTCCGAATCACATCTAAAAGCTTTAGGTCATACAGTACAAGTGACACGTACCGACAGTGACTATGACATCCAAGCCGAAATTGAAAAATATTTATGGGCAGATGTAGTGATCTATCAGATGCCAGGCTGGTGGATGGGCGCGCCATGGACCATGAAAAAATATATTGATGATATCTTTACCATTGGTCATGGTTCACTCTATGCAAGCGATGGACGTAGCCGTTCTGATGCATCGAAAAAATATGGTTCAGGTGGCTTGCTCCAAGATAAAAAATACATGTTGTCGTTGACGTGGAATGCACCAATTGAAGCGTTCACTGATCCAGATCAATTCTTTCACGGCGTTGGCGTTGATGGTGTGTATTTAGCTTTCCATAAAGCCAATCAATTCTTGGGTATGGAATCATTACCTACATTTATCGTCAATGATGTAATCAAAATGCCCGATGTACCAAGCTACATCGAAGCGTACAAAGCCCATTTAGATCAGCTTTTTGCGACGGCCCATTAAGAGAGAAAACCTATGTTGACGATTATTGCAGAAATTCAGACACATGCAGGTGCAGAACATCGCCAAGCAGTTTTAGATACTTTCCAAAAAATCATTCCAACTGTACTGGCAGAGGATGGTTGTCATGGCTATGCCCCATTGATTGATCATCTGCCAGCGATTGCTATGCAGACGCAAGATGAAAATAGCATTGTGATGTTAGAAAAATGGCAAAGTACTGCTCATCTCGAAGCACATATGCAAACTGCGCATATGCAGCAGCATTTTGAAGCAACCAAAGACCATGTTGCTGATGTGAAAATCCGTATTCTAAACAGTGGGATTTAATAGATAAAACCATTAACCTAAGTTCGACATTAAATATAATCTTCAGAAATGCGTTCACTGAATATTTAAGTCGAACTTAGATAATAAATAAGCGAATCATTTTATTAATAATAATATTGTTTTAAATGGCGACTATATTCAGTTAAATAACACGCTAAGCCCTCTCGACGATCAGCTTTTTGCATTTCTTTAGCGGCTAATTGCTCAATTTTGATTTCCAATAAATTCAGAATCGCGGCTTGTTCCACTTCAGGAAGTTGGGCTTTTTCTTTCTGCTGTTTTTTAATTTCTAAATAATCCTCTGCCCAATGACGTAATGGATCATGCTCAGAGACTTGCACAAATAAATCGGTAATCAATAATTCAGGCATGACTTCTTGGGTTGCTAACTCTGCCGACATCAAACCACGAATTGAATAAAATACTTTCTTATAAGTAAAATTATCCGCAGTTTGCATTACTTTCATGCCACCTTTTGCCAGTGATAAATAATGATGATATAGCGCACTATAATCGATTCGCTCAATCAGTCCATCGCGAAAGCTTTGCCATTCTGGAAAAGCATTAAAATAAACAATATGTGCTCTGGCCCATTCCAATACCGTTGGGTTACTTTTTGCCAATAAGCCAAACATTTTATCGAGGTCATAAGAGACAAAGTCAAAATCACCATCCATGATTTCGATCAGATCACGGTACTTTTTATAATCAAAATATTGGTCTTTGCTTGGTAGATGAAAACCGCGCACATCATAGTCACTGTCAGGGCTTGCCATACCCCATAAACGACTCCCACTTTCAATATAAAATAGTGGAATATCTTGGCGTTGTTCGAATAGTTTTTCGATTTCTTGGTGAATGTTCATATTTCTCTCTAAGATTCGATTAAACGAGAATTTTATTATTTGTAACCTGTCAATTTGATTCTCTACCCTTAGTTTGTCCAATAAAAAATAGTATTTTTAATTTACTAGCTAAGTTAACCTATAACACATCAGTAAAATAGATAAATCCTATCCGTTCATTTTTTAAGTTATGGAGCTCGTAATTCCTAAAGAAATTTAATTCTCCGTCATAACAAAGAAAATTTATCTCACAATGAATAAGCTCTCCTAATATCCATGAAGAGAAGTCTTTGAATATAAATGAACAAGAGTAAAATAGATTTCCAATTTTTACTCTCAACAGAATACGCATACACTTTACATTATGTTCATTATAAGAATGATCAATATAATCTCCATATACTTGATCACTCTCTAGATAAATATAAGCTTGAATTTTCATATTGGTTTTATAAAAAAAGTGCATCTTTCGATACGCTTTTAACAGAAATTCTTTTATTTAATCAAGCATTAAAGATCAAATAATTTTCCTGGGTTCATAATCCCATTCGGATCAAATGCCAATTTCAATGCTTTCATATATTCAATTTCTTCAGGCGAACGAGAATATTCTAAATATGGCTTTTTAGTCATCCCCACACCATGTTCGGCAGAGATCGAACCATCATATTTTTTCACAGTCTCAAACACATATTTATTCACCACCTGACACTTCGCAAAGAATTCGTCTTTAGTTAGGTTTTCAGGTTTTAAAATATTTAAGTGCAAGTTACCGTCACCAATATGACCGAACCAGCAGATTTCAAAATCTGGATAGTTTTGTGAAACGATTGCATCAATTTCTGAGATAAACGCAGGGACATGCGAAATTAACACTGAAATATCATTCTTATAAGGAATATACGGCGCAATTGACTCTGAAATATCTTCACGTAAACGCCATAAGCTTTGAGCTTGTTCTAAGCTTTGACTCATTACGCCATCAATCACCCAACCCTGTTCCATACAATGCTCAAAAATCTGCATTGCTTTGTCCATAATCGGCTCATACGGCGCTTCAAATTCAAGTAATACATAGAATGGGCAAGTTGTTTCAAATGGACGTTGTACATGACCACGATCCAACACTTTTTGCATTGCCACTTCACCAAAGAACTCGAATGCGGTTAAGTCGATTTCTTTTTGGAAAGCATGTAATACAGGCATCACCGCTTCAAAGTCAGGCGTACCCAATACCATGACTTGTAGGTTTTGTGGTTGACGCTCAAGTTTAATCTCAGCCTCTGTCACCAAACCTAATGTGCCTTCTCCACCGATAAACAAATGCTGCAACGCATAACCCGTCGCATTTTTAATCATGCCTTTGTTTAAACGTAAAATGTCACCTTTACCCGTAACAACCGTTAAACCAAGCACCCAGTTACGTGTCATGCCGTATTTGATGACTTTAATACCGCCCGCATTGGTACCAATGTTTCCACCAATTTGACTAGAACCTGCTGAAGCGAAATCTACTGGATAATACATTCCTTGTTCTTCTGCAAAATTCTGCAATTGCTCAGTCACCACGCCTGCTTGAACACGAACCATACGATCCGCTGGCAAGAATTCTAAGATTTGATTCATCTTGTCAAAGCTAATCACGATCTCGCCATTGTTCGCTACCGCACCAGCAGATAAACCTGTACGACCACCTGATGGCGTGATTGCCACTTTAAAACGGTTCGCCAGTTTTACAATCGACTGAACTTGTTCAGTGCTTGATGGAAAAACGATGACTGATGGGTTCGGATCAAAATGTTTAGTATGATCTCGCCCCCAATTTTCTAAACTGTCAGCATCGGTTTTAATACGGTTTTCACCTACAATTGCCGTCAATTGGGTCAATAATTCAGGTGTCAAAGCGACTGAAGCATTCATCGTTTACAGGCCTAGCAAGAAGTAAATATAGGGCTTTTGGATAACAACATAATATCTTTCAAAACCTTACAAAAAAAGGTCTGGAAACATCCAAAATATAGAAACGCTAGCGAAAGAATCAAACTTTCAATTGATCAGTTTGATTATCGTATTTCCTTATTTTACATGTAAGCAAGCGAGGGATAAAGCACAGGATGGCAATAGTGTCATAACAAAATGTGTATAAACCCTAAAATTCATTCGAAACTGAAAAAATTCTCAACATTTATGCTGAGCTAATTTTAAACGAAATATCTATATCTCAAAGCTCTATGCTATGATACTGCAACTAAATTTTGGCCTTTGTAGCGGAGCCGTAATGAGCCAACATCTATCACTACCTAAAGACAAAATCCGTTTCCTTTTGTTAGAAGGTGTGCACCAAAATGCCATCGATACATTAAACGCTGCGGGTTATACCAACATCGACTACCACAAAACTGCACTTGAAGGTGAAGCTTTAAAAGAAGCGATCAAAGATGCTCATTTTGTTGGTATTCGTTCGCGTACTCAATTGACTGAAGAAATCTTTGAAGCAGCGAATAAATTGATTGCGGTAGGTTGTTTCTGTATCGGTACCAACCAAGTCGATTTAAAAGCAGCGATGTCTCGTGGTATCCCTGTTTTCAACGCACCATATTCAAATACACGTTCGGTTGCAGAATTGGTTCTTGCCGAAGCAATTTTATTACTTCGTCGTGTACCTGAAAAATCAAAAGATACACATGCAGGCGGTTGGAACAAATCTGCAGTTGGTTCTTTTGAAACGCGTGGTAAGACTCTAGGTATTATTGGCTACGGTTCAATTGGTTCACAACTTTCAGTTTTAGCTGAAAGCTTAGGTATGAAAGTTTGCTATTATGATGCGGTAACTAAATTACCGTTAGGTAATGCACGCCAAGTGGGTTCATTGGATGAGCTTTTAGAAACTGCTGATGTAGTTTCTTTACACGTTCCAGATGTTCCTTCTACGCGTAACTTCTTCAAGAAAGAACAGTTCGCGAAAATGAAAGAAGGTTCGATCTTCATTAATGCTGCACGTGGTACATGTGTCATCATTGAAGATTTGGCAGATGCGATTAAATCTGGTCACATCGCTGGTGCAGCGGTCGACGTATTCCCGAAAGAGCCAAAAGCAAATGGTGAAGAATTCCAATCTCCACTTCGCGGCTTGGACAACGTGATTTTAACACCGCACGTGGGTGGTTCTACGATGGAAGCGCAAGCAAACATCGGTTTAGAAGTTGCTGAAAAATTCGTTGCGTATTCAGATAAAGGTATGACACTTTCTGCGGTGAACTTCCCAGAAATCGCATTACCACTTTCTGATGGTCAACATCGTTTACTTCACATCCACAAAAACGTTCCTGGTGTATTGTCTAAGATCAATACATTGTTCGCTGAACAAGGAATCAATATCTCTGGTCAATCTTTAATGACTAAAGGTGATATCGGTTACTTGGTAATGGATGTTGATGCTTCTGCATCTCAAGAAGCTTTGGATACTCTACATAATGTAGAAGGTACAATCCGAGTACGTGTATTGTTCTAATTTAGACAATTCACTCAAAAGCCACGGCACTTGCTGTGGCTTTTTTATTCGCATTTGAATTATTATGTGAATAATATACCAATTGTTCAAATAATAAGTTGCTTCTCTAATGTTAAAAACCCCACTTCATGCCTTATTGTTATTAATGATTGCCATGTTGTGTGTACAAGGAAGCGGTTCTTTAGCCAAAATTTTGTTCCAAAATTTTCCAGTCCTTACCGTATCAGCCATGCGTCTGTTTTTTGGTGCACTCATTTTAGCGGTAATTTTTAAAATTTGGACCATCAACTTCAAAGTGGTTCGTTGGAAAGCAATTCTCAGCTATGGTTTTGCACTTGCTGGAATGAACGCCCTGTTTTATTTATCACTAGAGCGTTTACCTTTGGGCTTAGCGGTTGCCTTTGAGTTTATCGGCCCTTTAAGTGTTGCACTATTTCACGCACGACAGCGCTATGATTTTATTTGGGTGGGTTGCGCCATTCTAGGTTTAGTATTGCTATTTCCTCTACAACAAGCACAACAACATTTAGATTTAGTCGGTGTATTTTTCGCTGTGGCTGCGGGTGCATGTTGGGCGCTATACATTATCGCAGGTCAAAAACCATCAGGTATTTCAGGTAATCATACCGTTTGTTTAGGCATGAGTATTGGTATGCTATGTTTATTACCTTTCGCCATCTTTTCAGGGGCGCTTGATCGTGTCATTGAATTGCCAAATATCTACTATTTTATTGGACTGGCAATCTTAGCAAGTGCATTGCCCTTTACTGTAGAAATGATCGCATTAAGAAGCCTAACTCCTTTAAGTTTTGGAACACTCATGAGTCTTGAACCTGCCGTAGCTGCATTATCAGGATTTATTTTTCTGGGTGAGACTTTATTGTGGAATCAATGGCTTGCGCTTGGCACGATTATCATCGCATCGATCGGTTGTACATTTACCACTCAACATGCTCGACAGCAAAAAGTGAATAAATAAAATGAAAGCGTTCCATCACGATGTACTGTCTTCATCTTATAATCAAACCACCTATTTTGTAGGTATTTTTTACTTTGCTTTTGTAGATCTTTCATGAAAAATATCCAGTTGGTCGCGGTGCTGTACATGGTTCTTTCCATGGTGTCTTATCAAATCAGCGCTTCATTTGCCAAACAACTTATTGCAACACTTGATCCACTGACCGTCACGATTCTACGACTCTGCTTTGCAACGATTTTGGTTGCGATCATGTTCCGCTCATGGAAAGTATTATCTAAGCTAAAGTATTTAAAATGGCGTGATTTATTACTTTATAGTGCATCCTTAGGTTGTATGAATATTTTGTTCTATACATCTTTAGGCAAACTACCTCAAGGGATTGCTGTAGGTCTAGAATTCATCGGTCCTTTAGGATTAGCATTACTATCAATCAAAAAGCGCAGTGATTATATTTGGGTGGTTTTTGCTATCTTAGGAATCGCATTAATGGTTCCTTGGCACGATGCGAACTCGGAAAATTTCTCCTATTTTGGAGCTGCTTGCGCTTTAAGTGCTGGACTCTTTTGGGCCTTGTATATTTATTTTGGGCATCGCGTGGTACAACAAAATATTGGGATGCATGCGCTTACTATTGCGATTGGTTTGTCTGCACTGACCTTATTACCATTCGGACCTTGGAACAACACGCCTGCCTTAATCGATACGCAATATTGGAGCAAAGCCCTAGTGATTGCAGTATTAGCCACCGCCATTCCCTATGCGCTTGATTTGATGGCATTGAAACGGTTAAGCAAACTCAGTTATGGAACACTGACGAGTCTTGCACCTGCTTTAGCAGCATTAGCAGGACTCTTCATACTGCATGAGCAAATTAGTTTGATTCAATGGATCGCTCTTCTTTGTATCATGATCGCATCAATTGGAGTGACCTTACGTGGTGAAAAATCACAACCACAGTAAGATCACTTCTTAAACTTTAAATAGAGAAAAATTAGGCATCTGAAATTTTATATTTTTTATATTCAGCTAGATATTTCTTACCTAATTTTTCCTTTTCACTATCTGCCAAAATTTTTCCTGCTTGTTGGAAAAACTTATGTTCCTCTTCTTTTAAATGATGATGCACCTTTTCACTTAATTGTTTTGCTGTTGCTAACCAACTCGGATTACTCATATCAGTTTCTTCTAATTTTTCAACCAGTTCATCCATTTCATGATGCTCAGATAAAGCATGGCGGGTAATGTCTAAACCCACATCATCAAACATTAGAGGAATATATAAATAACGGTCTTCGGCAACTGAATGCGCATAGAGTTCATTCTTAAGCTGTTTAAATAAATCTTCCCTTTCTTGAGTATGTCCGCTGGTCTGAATTAATCGTTCAGCTAAGTTACGTTGTTGTTCGTGGCTTTCTCTGAGTGCCTCAAATATATTCATTCTTTACCTCTGCGATGGCTAGCATAATCAACACTTACTTCAATTCTTATCTAGTTGATCTGTTTGGCTGAGCTTTCATATTAAAAAATGATACTTTTTTAAACAGCGATGTTTGCGTAGGTTTTTGTATGGAAAGTTTATTTTTATAGATTAAACTGCAACAAAAATTTGATAAGTCAACCGACAAATTAAAATACTGACCAAAATCAAAAATAAAATACGAATAAAACCACTACCGTATTTCAAAGCCAAACGTACACCCAATAATGAACCTGCAATATTGGCAGCCGCCATCATAAAACCAAGCTGAAAGAAGATATGCCCTGCGGGAATAAAAAAACTCAGTGCCGCCAGATTAGTCATAAAATTGCCAATCTTGGATAATGCAGAAGCATGTAAAAAATCGACTTGAAGAAAGCGAATAAAAAAGAAGATAAAGAAGCTACCTGTACCAGGACCAAAGATTCCATCATAGAAACCGATCGCTAAACTACCCAATGCGGCAAAAAATAATAATTTTGGTGTGATGTGTTGATCAACATGTACTTGCCCAAATTGCTTTTTCATAAAGGTATATATCGCGATCACAATCAGCATGACTAAGACAATCGGTCTTAATATATGAGTAGGCACCAATGAAACGCAGGCTGCACCTACATACGCACTGACAAAAGCAAAAATTGCGATCACCCATAATAATGACCACTGCAACTTTACTCGACGTACAAATGAAAAAGCTGCTGAACCCGTTCCAAAAATAGAGGCAAGTTTATTTGTTCCAAATAATGTTGCAGGAGCCGTTTGTGGTAATGCACCCATTAATGCTGGAATCTGAATTAACCCACCACCACCAACTGCCGCATCAATGGTTCCCGCATAGAATGCAAAGAACACTAGACTCAGAATCAGCTCCCATTCCATCAACACTAACTCTATAAATTCAACAAACGTTTTGGCACAAGACGCTTTTTATCTGTAATTTCAGCTAAGCCTAAACAACGCTCACCATCGAATACCAATACTTCAGCAGCAGCTTCGTGCTCAATATTACTTTCTTGACCATTACCAAAATATTTTTCACGCCCTTCGGGTAATTGAACCCGTGGAAAATGCTCAACAGGTGCATAAACAGGCAACAATAATGCATCCCGCTGTTCCTGAGTAAGCCCTTCTAAATATTCGATGGTATAACTTGGATTAATTTCAAAATGACCCGTTTGAGTACGATGTAATTTTGTTAAATGTCCACCGCAGCCCAAAGCTTCACCAATATCTTCACCTAACACTCGGATGTAAGTTCCTTTAGAACACGTCACATCTAAGGTCAAACTGTCTTCGGTAAAACTTAAAAGCTTGAGTTCATAAATAGTGACTGGACGCGCTTCACGCTCAATTTCAATTCCTTGGCGCGCTAACTCATACAAAGGGCGACCTTCTCGTTTCAGTGCCGAATACATCGGTGGCACTTGCTTGATATCACCACGCAACTGTTCTAGAACCTGTTCAATATTAGCTTCAGTTAATGCGGGCACATCTCTTTGTTGAAGAATTTCCCCTTCAACATCACCCGTAGCAGTTGTTTGTCCAAGTTTTACTGTTGTTTGATAACGCTTGGTAGAATCCAATAAATAATGCGAAAACTTGGTTGCCTCCCCTAAGCAAATCGGTAATAAACCTGTTGCAAGCGGATCTAAAGCACCTGTATGTCCTGCTTTCTGTGCATTAAAAAGTCGACGTACTTTTTGAAGTGCGGAATTGGAACTTAAACCCAAGGGCTTATTAAGCAAAAAAACACCACTCAGATGGCGATAAGAACTTTTTTTCATAATTGAAAAGTCAAAGTATAAAACGGTATTTTATCAAAACTATTCATCGGATTTTTAAAAATTAAACGCTCAAAAAAACAACATTTATGATAAATTTATATTCGTTTCCGAAATTAAAAGCAAATGGATTATGCTTAATGAATAAAAATGGAAAAAAAATAGCATTATTATGTAGCTTATTGATCATTTCAGCAGTCACGCTGAGCGTATTGTATTGGTTATATCCAAATCAGTCTCAGCAATCACTTGATTCAACTGATGAATATAGCAACAACAGTAATCCTTCACAGCTGCATAAGAGTCCAAAGAATATCAATCAACTCGATACTTCTTTTAATAGCACCAGCCAAATGGATACTGAGATTGACTGCAAATTACAATTCAATAGCGCTCAGCATTTAATTGTGAATGAACGCACGCGGAATTGTTTTGAGTATTTTATTTCTCAATACGGCGAGCGAAATATTGATGAAATTCGGCATAACTTTCAGCTTTATATCGCTAAAACATTTCAAGCTTCACAACAACAGCAGATTTTAGCCTTGTGGTCACGCTATGTAGATTATCGCAAAGAGCTGAGTAAGTTACAGGTGCAACAGCCTGCTCAGGAAAGCTATCAATATTTTCAAACTATTTTTAATTCGATGCATGATTTAAAGCAGCGTTTTTTTTCAAATACCGAAATTGAGGGACTGTTTGGATCAGAGGATATCTATCAACAATACACCCTTGATCGCATGAAAATTCTAGAAAATAACGGATTAGATGCATCAGCGAAAGCAAAACAACTACAACAACGTTTTGAGCAGCTTCCTCAAGATTGGCAAGACAATCTAAAGGATTTATCCAAACTTGATGATTTGCACTCCTTAACTGCACAAATCAAGGCCAGAAATGGTTCAGCCCAGGAACTTCGGGATATGCGGGTCAATCTGGTTGGAGAGGCAGCCACTCAACGTTTAGAGCAGCTTGATCAACAACGTTCTGACTGGAAGCAACGCGTACAATCCTATCTGGATGAACGTAAAACCATTGTGGACAGCAACATGAGCACTTCAGCCAAGGATCAAGCCATTCAACAGCTCAAAAAACAACAGTTCCAGTCTCCACAGGAACAGCAACGTCTACAAACATTTGAAACGGTTCATGACCAAGGAGGCACCTTACCTTTTAGCAACTAGGAACACCTAATACAAGACATTGAAATAATGCGATTTAGCAAGGATGCAATGTCAGTTCGCAAGAACATCAAGACCCTGATGAAAACAAAAACTGAGAGTAATATCATGCAAAAACTAATCCGCTGTCTTGCACTATCTATGATAGCAATGGGCGTATCAACAAGCTACGCATCAAACGCAACACAAGTTACAGGTACGGCCTCCTCTACTTATGCTAAAACCAAATACCCAATGGTTTTTGTACATGGAGTGGCAGGTTTTTCACGTGTAGGAAGTGATCCTCTAGGCGTTGATTATTGGCATCAAATTCTTCCTAACCTTGCTCGTAATGGTGCAAATGTCTGGGCGACACGACTTTCACCTTTTAACTCAAATGAAATTCGTGGTGAACAACTCGCGCAACAAGTTGAAGAAATTATTGCGATTACTGGACAACCTAAAGTTAATTTAATTGGTCATAGCCAAGGCGGTCCAACGATCCGTTACGTGGCTGGCATTATGCCAAGTAAAGTTGCATCATTAACCAGTGTAAGCGGAACCCATAAAGGCTCACCCGTTGCCAGTTTGATTATGAATGTAGATGGTACTGTCTTAGGTACAGCTGGCTCTGCCGTCGTGAACTTTTTCTCAGGAGCGATTACATGGTCACAAGGACTTGATCCAAAAAGCTATCCTCATGATGCTTTAGCCGCTGGACGTAGTATTTCGGTAGAAGGTTCAACCAAATTCAATACACGATTCCCAATGGGCGTACCAACTACAACATGTGGCGAAGGTAATTATCAAGAGAAAGGAATATATATGTATTCATTCTCAGGAACTCAAGCAGTCACAAACATTCTTGACCCACTTGACCCACTATTTGCAGGTACGAGCCTAATTGTCGATATTAAAGGAGATAATGATGGTATGGTAAGCCGTTGTAGCGCTAAGTTTGGACGTACAATTAGAGATAATCTCCCTTGGAATCATGCAGATGAAGTGAATCAGGTTTTAGGTTTGAAATCACTGTTTGCACCTGATCCAATTGATATTTATCGTCAACATGCCAATCGACTAAAATTACAAGGATTATAAAACAGCCATAAAAAAATGCGCCAAAGGCGCATTTTTTTGCTTTACAACAAAGTTAAAATTAACCTTGTTTACGAGCTGGTAACTTTTCACGAATACGTGCAGCTTTACCAGACAACTCGCGTAGGTAGTAAAGTTTAGCACGACGAACGTCACCACGACGTTTCACTTCGATTTTAGCAACGATTGGAGAGTGAGTTTGGAAAACACGCTCAACACCAACACCGCTAGAGATTTTACGAACTGTGAAAGCAGAGTTTAAACCACGGTTTTTCTTCGCGATTACAACACCTTCAAATGCTTGAAGACGCTCACGGTCACCCTCTTTTACTTTAACTTGAACGATAACAGTGTCACCAGGAGCAAAAGCAGGGATATCAGTTTTTAACTGTGCATTTTCAACAGCTTGAACTAAAGGATGTTTACCACTCATTGTGGAATCTCCAATATGTGCGGGAGAGAAGAGGTCTCTTACACCGCTGAGGATAGAGGCTAAAACGCATATCGCTCGTTTAACTTTCCCTTTAAAGCAAAATTACCCTAAAGAGCCTATTTTCAACTTAAACTCAGTTTAAGTAGTAACTCGAAGCAAAGCTTCTCGTCTGTTGCAAACACAAACTTCTAATAGTTTAGTCTTGCGAATCTTTTAGCCATTTTTTTTGCTGCTTGCTCAACTCAACTTTATCAACCAACTCTGGTCGACGCTCTAAAGTTCGTTGATAACGCTGTAAAAAACGCCATTTCTCAATATTGGCATGATGTCCTGATTTCAGTACCTCAGGCACATCTAACCCTTCGAAATGGTCTGGCTTGGTATATTGTGGACAATCCAGTAAACCATCCACAAAAGAATCTTGGATCGCAGATTGCTCGTCAGACATGACATTCGGCAAACGGCGAATAATACTGTCAAGCAACACCATCGCTGGCAGTTCACCACCCGATAAAACGTAATCCCCAATTGACCATTCTTGATCAACATAATGCTGGATTAAACGCTCATCAACTCCTTCATAACGCCCACACAATACAATCAAACCATCATAATCAAGGAATTGTTGTACTGCCTGTTCATTTAAAGTTTTCCCTTGCGGTGACATATACACCACTGGGGCATGAACACAGCCTGCTTGTGTTGCAAGTTGTTTGGCATGGTTAATCGCTTTTGCCAAAGGCTCAGCCATCATCACCATACCAGGACCACCACCGAAAGGACGTTCATCCACTCGTTTGTAGTTGCCCTCTGCAAAATCTCGTGGGTTAATGCAAGTCACTTGCACGATGTCACGCTTTGCTGCACGCCCGCTAATTCCGTGCGCTGTAATCGCTTCAAACATTTCAGGAAATAATGTGATGACTGCAAAAAACACCGCAGACTCCTTTATTTTCCTGCTGCGCTACTATTCCAAAAAGGATTAGTAGTCTACGCCCCAATTGACGTAAATACGACCAGCTTCAAGATCAACGCGTTGTACCACATCTTTATGCCAAGGAATCATTCGCTCTTCAGCATCAATGCTATCAGGTGTCGCTTTCACGACCATGACATCATTAGCACCGGTTTCAAACAGTTCGTAGATTTGACCGAGATTCACTTCTTGTTCTTCATCATCAAGACCTAACACTGTTAGACCTTTAAGATCAGACCAGTAGTACTCGTCTACATCTGCTTTAGGAAGCTGTGATTTGGCAATCCAGATATTTGCACCAACTAAGTTTTCTGCACCCGTGCGATCATTCACGCCTTTTAATGCAACAACCAAGCCTTTGCCATGTGGTTTCCAACGTTTTACATCTATGGTTTGCCAACCTGCCTTGGTCTCAATGTACCAAGGAAGGTAGTCAAACATATTGCTCATAGGTTCTGTATTAGAATAAACCCAGAGCCACCCATTCAATCCATAAGCTGAACGTAACTGTCCAATCTGAATACGATCTTCTGGCACATTCTGTGTTGATGTCATGGGCTACCTACGACAATTATGCAGTAGTTGCAGCTTTTTTAGCTTGAGCAGCTAAAGAAGCAACGCGATCTGAAGGTTGAGCACCTTGAGCAACCCAATGAGCAAAACGGTCAGCATCTAAACGAACTTTTTCAGCTTTACCTTGTGCAGTTGGGTTAAAGAAACCAATACGCTCGATGAAACGACCATCACGTGCATTGCGGCTATCAGTTACAATGATTTGATAGAATGGGCGTTTTTTTGCACCACCGCGCGCTAAACGAATAACAACCATGAGAACAACCTTATAGTTTTTACGGATTATCCCTGTACCGACCATCGATACATTTCAAACCCCTTTCATAGAGGGCAGTATTTTACGCGAAGTTTGCCCTGAATGAAAGATCAAAAGTTGGTTATCCACAATTTTGAATTTACTTATCTGTCCAACTCAAACACGTACCTGTAGCATCGTCTTTACCTTTATACCAACATTGCGTACCATTATGAGTTAGAGTTAATGCACCATCATTTTTTTGAATACCTGTGGTTATAGGAGTAGCTGTTAATGTCCATGATGAATCAGGAGCATTTGTTATAGTTAAATTATAATAAGCCGATCCAGTTCTAGGTGAAACTGTTTTGCCATACACCTCAGGATTAGTAAGTGGATTAGCTGCATAACCCAGAGTTGTATTATTTTTTCCATAATCTCCATTTGCTAATTTATAAGATTGTAGTTTTTGTGCTATTTCCATCATCGTACTTTGAGTTTCCATACGATTTTTTTGTTTTACATAACTTTGATAAGATGGATAAGCCACAGAAGCCAGAATAGCTAAAACTGCCACAACAATCATAACTTCAACAAGTGTAAAGCCCTTAATCTTACTCATTATTATTTCCATTCCTTGGTATTTGCACCACAATTCGTACTAGTAATATCCAACGAATCTTTAGTCATACACTTTATTCCTCTAGAATCCAATAAAAGATATTCAGAATTTCTAAGCGCACTACCTCTAGTTTGATTGGGAATAGCAATCATTTTCCAGCCCTGCCCAATTGTAGAGTCTTCTAAGGCCTTAGTTGAATCGTTAATATCAACAATCTTGATTTGATAGTTGTAGTTACTTGCAGAATCATATGGAATATTGACCTCTCCTTTTGTTGAGGTCTGATGCTCCGGAATATAACCAGCATAACTTAATTGCTTTCCTTTGTAATTTTCTAAACGCTCAGCAATTTTAAGCATTTCTGACTGTGCCTTTGATTTATTCGCTCTCGCGATGTAAATTTCATAGCTTGGAATAGCGATTGCTGCAAAAACTGCAACAATCACTACTACAATCATCAACTCAATTAAAGTAAAACCTGTATTTTTAATTTGAGGTTTGATCATCGTTATCTTCCTCACCATTCAAACCAACGTACAGGTTTAATTTTTCTATATTGACTATAGGTATAAGTCTTTTGCTCAGTAGGCACTGTATTGTTATTATTACAATTACCCACACACATCTCCTTAGTTTCAGGATTAGGATTTACTAATATTTGTTTTCGGGGATCATTAGAAGTAGGACCAAAATTTGGGCCTACAATTCCTAGATAATCTTTTTTCAAATAAGCAGCACACTCTCCATAAGGCATACATATACGATAAATCGTTGAAAGACCTCTTACCCCACCAGTACAACTATTTGCTACTCCCCCAGTAGCAGTAGCTTTTGGATCATACAAGGAAACATATAGATCGTTCCCTTTAAGATCTGATTCCTCATATGCTCTTGCATAATTACCAGAGTCGATAGATCTCAATTCAAATGCCCACCCCTTTAACATTTTATTTTTGATACTTGCAATATTATCTGAACTAATCTGTGTGGTATCAGTTTTCCCAAGTACACCTGATTTGGCTAGATCATCATATTTAATAATTGCAGAAGGGGTATAATTAGTCGCTAAAGTATTGCTAACTACATCTCGGTCGATAATACCGTAAACCTTATTTTTTGCTTTCTCTTCTTCAAGTGGGAAACTTCGATTACCTGATCCTGCTGTCAACAATACAAATCGCTCTTGCCCTTCATCAAATACAGCCACAGACAAACGCTCATAGAAACGAGGAACAAATAGTGTGGAACCGCTTCCTGTCTGTAGGTTTGCAATAGTCTGAACACGAACTGCTAAATTGCTATCTACTTTTGTAGAGATTTGGTTCGCATTATTTAAATCGACTCTGAATATTTGCCCACCTAAATCTGCAAAATAGATAACATCAGTTAAACCATCTGCATCATAGTCCAATACAGTAGGTTGACCCACAACACTATAACGAATATCAGAATTCTGTGTAAATTTATGACTTTGAGTAATGTCTGAAGTATCTGCACTTGTCATCCAGAGTAAAGAACCATTGCTTGCATCTACAATATATAATGCGTTCCCTCTCGTAGAGGTGGTAGGTTCAACATAACTACTTGCAGGTTTCTCATAAATAGACTGATCATATCCTCCACCAAAAATTAATACTCTTTTCTTCTCCCCTTTAACCCGTACATTGGCAATTGTAGGTTTAGACCAGATTTGTGCCATACGCGAAAAACCTGGTGTAGCTGGAGTATTATGAAATAATAAAGATGGTGCAGAAGGTGTACTTATATTCAGCCCATAGAGAGCCTCTCCACCCATTCGTAATCCACCATAAATATTCATTTTATCTGCTTCATATTTCGCAGTAGTTACTGCCCCACTAGTTACAGTAGTAACCTTAAAGGTATTATCAGCTGTCCAAGGAGCATCTACGCCATATTTAATACCATTTGCAGATATTGCATTTTCACTAGCTAATGTTTCAGGCTGATTTACTAATATTTCTTTGGGTATAAAGACGGATTGTTCCTTACCACTGATAGCATCAACAATATGTAAACCACCTTCAATTGAACCATAAATTACATATTCATCCCTACTAGTTACTTTATTATTTAAAATATTGATATCTGATGACTTAGTGACAACTAATGGTTTTGAATGTACAACCCCTCCTAAGAAGCGATAAGGATCTGTAGGATGTGCTATAGCGGTCAAGGTTGCTTTATTTAAATTTGCTGGTTCAGCTTGATAGCCTAGATACTTAAGTAGGGCTTTACGAACATTTGCAGGGAAATCGCTTGCGGTTCCTATCTTGTCATTATTAGGAATATCTTCAGCAAGGTTATCTTTAGTAACTTTCTTGACATTCCCATTTGATAGCACATAGACATTACGGCTGCTATTTATATTACTGATAGTATCATTAGCTATCAAGCGTGAAGATGGAACAGGTATTTTATTCCATGCTCCACCTATATTTATTGGACTATTATCACCTGTAGTAGTTGACCATAAGTCTTTTGCTAAAGGATTAATTTCTTGAGAAGAAGTGTAAAGTGTATTTCCACCAGTCTCACTGTCACTTAATGTTCCATTATAAACATAGTACTTTTTCAGATTTCCTAACCAGGTGGCTCGTGTAGAGTCTTGTAATGGCTGCAACATCGGGAAGAAACCAGTATTCATGGCCTTCGTTTGATCAAGAGGGTCTTTAGGTATACTTATGACTCCAAGGTTAGATGGTTTAAACTCCACCTCCAACCCGCTTAGGAATTGCGTCATACTACTAATGATATCTTCTGAATTTGATGCCTGATAAAAACCGCCAGTCCCATAATCAGAAGTTCCCCATAAACAGGAGTTTTGAATATCTTTGGAAAGTCCTGGCGCATTGCAATTATAAGTCCCATCTGCATTTTTCGGAATACCAGCAAAAGAACTCCCGAAGCCGATCACAGCAGTTTGAATTTGCACTCCTTGCGGATTACTTTTATTCATGAGTGCTTTTGAGTACTCACCAATACATTCCCAAGCTGAATTATTTCGATCCGATGACCCAGTTGATGAAAGACTGGAACTACAATTGTTTGCCATACTTATAGCATTAGTACCATCACTCTTTTTGAGTGTTAGATTCATCAAGTTTCTGATAGCTTTGGGTTCTGTACCATTTGGATAACCATCGGTAAGGAAATAAATCCCATTGCCACTACAAGTTGAATTAGCGACAGCAGGACTTATATAATTCGAAGAGTTCTTAATATCAGCAAGAGTAGAATAAGTGTTGTGTGCTGTTGAAGTAGAATAATTTCCTACACCTGAGATATATTTACCCGTATTTAAATAACCACTATAAATAGAGTCTGTACCATTTGTTATCGTGTAAGTACTATCTGTTTTTTTAGCGTATACAGCAGAATCAAACCACCCCGTATAACGTGTTACTACATATTCTTTTTGTTCTAGATCTTTTACACTTTGAGCCCCTCCATCACTCCATGTTATCAATTCAGAACCCCAAAATGTACCGTTTTCACATGGCCAATAGTAGTATCCATTTTCACTAAGAGAAGGGGTGTTTTTTTTAGGATTTGGCCAACTTGTACATTCTTTCCAACCAGCCCCAAGCCCAATAATACCTGGTGTATAAGCATACATATCTTTATAAACAGGTACTTCTTCAGTAGTTATACCACTGGTCTTAGTACCCATCATATAAGCGCCAGCTTCTGCATACGCGGCAGCCGTTGGCGTACCCCCAGTTGCTTTTAAACCGGCAACAAAATTTTTTAAATCTGTAACATGAGTAGGATCACTCATCGCTTTTGCCGGTATAGAAACAATACCTTTTTGCCCTTTACCTTCGTATGAATAATAACCTGCCCCCAATTTAATTCCAGATAATGCTCGACTATTTAGCAAAGTAAACATGGCATCTTTAAGACGTGTTAAACGGTCATAACATTTATAGCCTGTTCCATTCACAGTACAATCATTTCGCACACGCTGCTTATAAGTATTATCCAAACCATCATAAATACTTTTAGTAACGGAGCAATAATATCTTTTATATGAGGGAGTTGTTGTAGAATCTTCACTTAATACTGCTTTACTACCTCCGTTTCCATTACGATCTACAACACATATATTGTAATCATCCTGCAAACTCATACTCGAGCCACCGTATCCAGCACCCCACCCCATACTTCCTGAGGTATCTAGCATCATAAAAATACTGGTCTTACCAGAACTATTTCCTTGATAAATACTTAAATCGCTGGCATAACTCCCATTCATACAGCCGAAAAGTAGAACAGGAGATAAGGCCATTATTTGATATTTAGTTTTCATGACTACCCCTTATTTAAATGTTTGATTTCGATTCATTTAATCGAACAATATACTCAGCCACTTGTGTATTTAATGGAACACCCAATTTATTTAAACATTCATGTAAAGTCTCTATCTTTACTTGCCCTAAGGTAGTATCTGCACGATTTTTTAATAATGAGTCATCCATTAATCTATTTCTTAGACATACATTCATGTCGGCAATACTCGCTGATGTCATAGCAGGAGCAAACGAGGTAACTGTGACTCTTACTCGTTTAGTATTAGTATTAGTAGAATCTTTTGGATCCCCGCCTTTATTGACATATTCAAAGCGATTAACTTCAATAGCAGGATCATCCGGACTTACAACAGCAACTTGGGTTACAATTGCCTTGCGGCTTATAGAGAACATAGAAGTTGGATCGCAAAATGCATTAATATTTCCTGATTCTGCAGTCGATTTAGCTTCAATAGAATTTTTTGCTTTTCTTTCTATAATCCTAAAATCACTTAGATTAAAAAATAAATTATTTTTTACCTTACTTTTATTTACTTCTACTTCAGTTGGCTTAAAACACAATTGTAATTCTTTACCTTCATTACCATCGAGTAAAACATGCCCCACTGGAGTTCCAGCTAAATTTTCTGATTCATTTGTATTAAAGTTTTTTTCTAGATGATCTAATGCAACATCAGAAGTTTGCATTAATAAAGTTTGAACCTGTGCATTAGTTGCGATTTTTAAACTAAAAATACTGTTACGTATTGCGTATAAACCAATAATAGTAATTAATACTAATAATATTAATACCGGGCAGAGTAAAACTTGAAGTGCGACATAAACCACCTAATTAATTTAAAGGGTTTATGGAGTATATAAAATTGTCATACCATCATCTTAACTTTGAAGATCGTACTGCATTAATGCTTGAGTCAAGAA
>NZ_JACAXC010000025.1:0-46446 GCF_013391535.1 Acinetobacter sp. SwsAc4 | reverse complement strand
GAAAATGTATATCGTTGGCAGAAGAAATTATTTAGACCAATCATCAAAGACTTCATTGATGACTTTATTCTCGATAAAAATCATCTCCTACCACAGAGAATCTATAAATAATAGTGCGTAAGTCCTACAATATTAGAATTTTTTGCTAGATTTTTCCTAACATTAACATCTAAATCTTGCGATAATTTAATCTGAGTTTTTGTTTTAATATGATTACTTAGAGAAATTTTTAGACGTGTAGTGACAGATAAATTATCTATAGGTATTACCTCTAAATGCTCATAAATACGTCGACTATCTTGATATATCAGTTCAACACTCAGGAGTACTTCAATTTGCTCAACAGTTAGACTACCAATCGGCTTATTAATCAAATTTTCTAATATTTTTATTGGACAATTTTCATGCTGATAAATAATATTTAGCAATTTTTCATCATTCAACCGTTCAGCATAACTCTGTAATATTTCTGCTGAACAATGTGGATCTTTTAATAATGTTTCAACATCAAGCAGTTGTTCCTGATAACCACCCATTAAATCTGCAAGCTGATTCATTTTATTAAAAAACTGATGTTGTAATTCTTCAAGATTTTTCGCTAAATCATCCCATTCTTTATGACTGTCTTTTTCAATATGTTGCAATTTTTCAATAATTGAAATCTGTTCGGGATGATCGGATAAAAATAATAATTTATTAATTTGTTCTAATTTCGTTTTCGCTTGTTGCTGTTTACCCTGAACAAACTGACTATATGCAACAAATTTCTTTTTAAAATTCTGAGCAAAACTTAAACCTTTTGTCTGTTCATTCCACTTCTCCAAAAAACTCACTACAGGCTGAACTGGATAATCATTTTTCTTCCGTGCAGATACTGGAATCACATCCAGTACATTAACTCCTCGTTCTGCTACCGTTTGCTTTACCAAAGCCACAATTTTAGCAATATCTTCAGGTGTTTTCGCATCGGCACGACTGACCACAATCAGCTTTGGAATATCCGCATTTAAAGTTGTCAAAAACTTTAAATCATCTTCGGAAATCGTCCCTTGTGTCGCAGAAACCACCCAAATTATGAAATTAGACAAATTAAGTTGTGAACGTGCCACAGATTCATCTGTTCGCTCACTCCACTGTTCACTATCAGGTTTGCTATACCCTGGGGTATCAAGCAAGGCGATATTTTTCCAAGCAAAATCTGGATCACTGACAAAAGCTGAACGCAATAGCCCTGCAATCTGACTACCATATTTTATTTTTTCTTCGTGGGTCAAACTGGCAAATTCATCCTGAGATAAAATTACACGACGGCGAAATAAATTAAGTGCCGTAATCTGTTCCTGTTTACCATGCAACAAATAAGTCGGTAAAGAAGTTGTTGGATCAATCTCTACCACTAAACGCTTTTTCCCTAAAAGCGTATTAATTAAACTGGATTTTCCCGCACTAAATGCCCCACCAACACCCACAACAACTTTTTGAGCCAAGTCTGGAAATTCACAAAACTCCCTAAAATGTTCTAATTCCAGATTGAGACTTTTTAAAATATCCGCAAAATGATCAGGGCTACCTGAACGAGCCAATTCAGGCAAATCATGATTAATGATTTTGTCCAATACATCCAGATCAGCTGCCAGTTGTAAACCTTGCCCATCCTGTTCAACATGTGACTGACTGGCGCGGCACAATAAATCATAACGCTGTGCGATATCAAAGTCTTCTTGGTATGACATTCCCTTATCCTGAAATTTTATTATGTGTTGATCATATACAATTGAAATCCAATATAAAACAATCTATAAAAATTACTACGTCAAACTATGACTTAGAGTGTAAAAATATTTTTTCACTTTATCTTTGGTAGCATATATGCTATCAATTAACCATGAAAATTGTATTAGACACCAACATCATCGTAAGTGCTATACAGGCAGGCGATCAACTTAATCGCCAGTTATTACGGTTAGCATTTACAGGCGAAATTACACCATTGATTTCAACTTCATTATTTTTGGAGTATGAAGCTGTGACCCAACGAGCAGATGTCATGCGAAATTGTCACTTTAACGCTGATCAAGCTGAACAATTTTTAAATGCGTTGTTCTCCGTCTGTGTCTGGGTCGATATTTATTATGCTTGGCGACCTAATTTAAAAGATGAGGGCGATAACTTTTTAATCGAACTTGCTATTGCTGGAAATGCCCAAGCGATCATCAGTAAAAATATAAAGGATTTACAGCACGGTGAACTTTCATTTCCGCAACTCAAAATTTACACACCTCAACAATTTATACAAATATGGAGGACGAAACCATGAGTAGTTTAACAATCCGACTCCCTGATGATAAACACCAACGTTTAAAAGCATTGGCAGCTTCCCGACATATCAGTATCAATAAATTGATAGATGAATTGGCAACAATTGCGCTGGTTGAATACGATGCAAAAACACGCTTTATCACACGTTCACAAAAAGCGACAGCTCAGGATGGTTTAGAGCTATTGGATCTGCTTGACCAAAAAGATCAATCATAATATCCCCAAAAACACCACGTCATACTATGACCTAGTCCCACCATGACTAGGTATTTTTTTATAAAAATTCAGCTACACTCAAACATAATTTATTTCATCATAAAAAAAGAGTGTCTTATGACCATTCAGCAACACCTAGAAAAATTGAACCAACTTTCTAAGCAATTACAACCTTGGCAGGGACGTTTTAATGAAATTCAGGATATTCTAAGCCTAAAAAAACCGTTATTAGAACAGGTCGAGCGTTTTAATCAGGAAGAGCAAACACTCAATATTGCGATTATGGGGCAGGTCAAGGCAGGTAAAAGTAGCTTTTTAAATGCTCTCCTTTTTAATGGCAAACCCGTTCTGCCTACAGCAGCCACACCTAAAACAGCAAACCTAACACGCATTTCCTACGGTGAAAAACCTGTACTGGAAGTTGAATACTACACAGCAGAGGAATGGCAAGACCTTGAGCAACTTGCACAACAACAAGGCGATTATGACCAAATTAAAGTGGCAAAAGAACTGACCTCGATGGTGAAGCAAAGTGGTCTGGATGTTACTCAGGTATTGCAGCAACAAAAACAACTGATTGAAGCCAATTCTTTAGATGAGCTGATGCAGGTTCTAGACAGCTATGCAGGCAACAGTGGTCAATATACGCCTTTGGTCAAGATGACACGCCTTTATTTACCCAATCAAGAACTGAAAGGCTTTGACATTATTGATACGCCAGGAATGAACGATCCTGTACTCAGCCGTACTGAAATGACCAAGGAAGAAATGAAACGCTGTGATGTTGTGTTTTTCCTTTCCCGTGCTAGTCAGTTTTTAGACCAATCTGATATTGAATTACTCTCAAGCCAACTTCCTCAAGGTGGCGTACAGAAAATGGTTTTAGTGGCTGCACAATATGACTCTGTGATTATTGATGATGGTTTTAACCGTGATTCGTTAGCAGAATGTGAAACCAATGTTCAAAAACGTGTCAATCGTCGTGCGGAAACTGAACTTGGAAAACTTGCTGAACAACGTGAACAGGCAGGTCGCCCACAAGTTGCCGAATTATTACGCTCACTGACCAAACCTATTCTGTCCAGTACCTTTGCCTATGGTTTTTCACATTGGGAACAATCTCAATGGGATAAGGCCATGCAGCATACTTATAAGGAATTACAAAGTTTAGGGGAAGAATGGGGTGATTACCAATTTACTCAAGCAGACTGGGAAAGAATTGGTAACTTTAAAACGCTTAGCCAAGAATATGAACAGGCTCGCCAGAATAAAGTCCAACTTTTAGAACAGAAGAAACAAGAACTTTTGCCCAAAGCTCAGGAAAATTTAACAGATAAAGTACAAGCGTTGACTGCAATGATTGATCAACGTATCCATACCTTGAACACGCAAGATATTCAGCAACTGGAACAGCAGCAAAAGAAATGTGAACAACAGATTCAGCGCATTTCAGGGAAGCTGGAAAATCTGATTAATCAACAAATTAATAAACTGCAAAGCACGACTCAAGATATTACCCGTGACTTGCAAAAAGGGATTCAACAATATAATCAAATCACCACACATACAGGGACAGAGACAGAAGAACACTCGTATGAAGTCAGTACCTCAAAATGGTATAACCCATTTAGTTGGGGAAGCACTGAAACACGTTATCGTAGCTACACCACAACCTATGAATATCTGAATGCTTCCGATGCAGTAGAGCAAGTAAGTCAATATGCCCGTGATTGCACAGTTGATATTCAATATCACTTTAACGACTTAGTTCGCCCAAACCAATTAAAACTGGAATTACGTAAAGCATTGGTAGATGAACTGAATACATCCAGTCAGGATTTTGACCCTGCACAGTTTAAAAATACGCTGGATCGTGTCATTAATCAGCTAGATTTACCTGAACTGGATTTAGATATCGGCAATCCAAGTGAGCTGATTAGCCGTAATTTTAGCGGTCAGGTTCGTTCAAGTAGTGATATTCAGCAACTTAAGCAACAGCTTAATCAATCATTGCAGAAAATTTTTGAAATGTTATCGCAACGCTTTAAAACATCTTCTCAGGATTTACAGCACAGCCTAGAACAAACTCGTGATTCTTTACTGCAAACCCTAATTGCAGGACTTGAACAAGAGTTACAACAGGTTCGTCAGGACTTTGCTGAAAAACAAAAAACCTTAGAAGAATATCAACAGCTTAAAAAAATCCTAGCTTAAAGCCATATAGGTGTACAGTTTCTTGTACACCTTTTCTTTTATACAGATTTGGGGGAATTCGATATGGAAATGATTAAACGTCTGTTCTTTAAACATCTGGTTTTTAACCAAAGTAACATTAAAAAAGTCATCCTGCTTATTTTGATTAATGGGCTGGGTATTGTGACGATGATTGGTTTACCAGTTGCCTTGATTATTGATGTACTGTTTGTGTTTTATAATCTTCAACGTGTTTATCAACATCGGGCGACCATTAAAAAGGGCTGGAATTTTATTACCCTGCTCAATCGTTTGGCATTGGGGCTCATTGTTTTAGTAGGACTCGGTATATTCTTTGGTTCATAAGTTGATGATTTCATCACGTCAAACTATGACTTGGTCATAGTTTTAATCACTATCTTTTTACCAAACCTAAACTTACAGTCTATGTATAATTTATATTGCGTATAACACCATGAACCAAAAGCAATTATTTGAAAAAATTCAGCGTATTCAACAACAGTTGATGCAAGGCTTAATTGAGCGTGAGCAAACCATTAAACTTGCCTTTCTTGCAACATTATCAGGCGAACACATTTTATTGATTGGCCCGCCTGGCACAGGCAAAAGTATGGTGGCTCGTCGCATCCATCTCATGTTTAAGCAAACACCCTATTTTGAGCGTTTACTGACTCGCTTTTCTGTACCTGAAGAATTGTTTGGTCCTCTTTCCATTAAAGCCTTAGAGCAAGATCAATACACCCGTTTAACACAAGGCTATTTACCACAAGCATCAATTGCCTTTTTAGATGAAATTTTTAAAGCCAATAGTGCCATTTTAAATGCCCTGCTCACCTTATTAAATGAACGTGAATTTGATAATGGGATTATTCGGGAAAAAGCGCCTCTACTTTCTGTGGTAGGTGCAAGTAATGAACTTCCTGAAAGTGAAGAATTGAGTGCTTTATTTGACCGCTTCTTGTTTCGTCAATATGTTGCCCCTGTCAGTCGGCAAGGTTTTAAACAACTCCTGACTTTAAAAAATAATGATCAGGATTTAAATATCGAACAGCTTAGTCTTGAAGAAGTACAATTTATTCAAAACAATGCCAATCACATTGAGCTATCTGCCGAAGTGGTGAATTTTCTGGTTGAGTTAAGAAAATGGTGCCATGAAAATCAGATTCAGGTCTCTGATCGTCGTTGGCGTAAGATTGTTCATATGCTAAAAGTTTCTGCCTTTACCAATGGTCAAAGTACGGTTTCAATTTGGGATTGCTGGCTGGTGCAACATTGTATTTGGGAAAAACCTGAACAGGTTGAACTTGTTGCTGAAATGTATGAGCAGTATTGTGGCAAGGCTGTAATTAATGTGGATAACTTGGTCAGGGTGGTTGAGGTTTTAGAGAAAGAAGTTGGGAAATTATCTAATTCTAAGAGTCAAAAAATAAATTCACAACAGAAATCCCAACATTCATTATCCCAAGTTAATCAAGATAATTGTAAGGGAGTAATCAAAGTTCACTTACCAAATCTACAAAACCCTAATTTTGCAACAATCAAAAAATGGTTTGGCACAGAAAATTCTTCTTTTAAAAAAGGAGAAATCATATGTAAATTGTCTTATGAAGAATTAGAAATTGATATTATTGCACCACGCAATGGAAGATTAGCTGTTAGACCAGCAAAGGCTCTTGGTGCAAAACTAAATGCGAATGCTACCATAATACATTTTAGTTATTTATAGGAGAAATATAATGAGTTTTTGGTCATCAGCAGGCACTAGTATTAAAATTCAGTCTGATTTTGCATCACAAAATTTTAGTGATGAAGTACAACGTTTCGCAAAAGATTTATCTTATCGCTATTCTACCACAATAATTAATCAAGAAACTTTATCTTATATTAATGATTTCATAAATAAAGCTAAAGCTAAATATCCTAATATTCAATACATAAGTTTATTTACTGCTGTGGCTCATGCTTATGATAAAAAGAACTTAGAATATCCAGAGCCTTTCCATATTAATATTGCCATGCAGTATCTTGATGAAAAAAATGGGAAGAAAGAAAAACCTAAAAAATCTGTAACTACACCCCACTGGTATAAACAAAAATCCGAAGAAGTTGAAAATCATCTCAAGCATATTGCATTAATGAAACTGCAACTCACCAAAAACTTAAAAGATTTACAAAGTCAGAATGGTGGACATTTATGGATTGATACCGATTTTATTGAGCCTGCAACTGAAACTTTACAAGCAAGTCTTACACAGATTCAAGATTTGGAAAATCGCTTGCAAGTTTTGAAATTGACATATCAAGATCATTTATAAGTTTAAGGATTGTGATGATGGCTAAAACCATTGCTGCCGATTATCTCGAAGACCAATATGCGTTTTTGGATGACTGCCCACAGGAATTATTGGAGCATGTGATTTGCTCTACCGTAGGTACACTGGAACAGCGTAGCCGTACCATGCAGCAATGGTATAAATACCTCATGGCTGGAGAACTGCCGCCAAAACCTGATTGGCTACCCGCTTATATTTCAGAGAACGTTGAAAAACAGCTCAAGCAAGCAGATGTTGCTCGTTTTATGAAAGATCAGCATGAATTAACAGTACAGCTTTTACAGGATGTCATGCAAACATGGCATCTAGTTCAATATGAATATCAGCAACAACTTGCAGAATGGCAAGCGCAACAACGAGAAAAATTTAAAAACCTGAAACGTATAAATCAACCAATTGATGATACTGATTTTACAGATCATTTTAATTTTTCAGGTGAGCTTGTAATCAATGAAGCATGGAATGACAAAGTTAAGGCTTGGAAAAAACTGGACGATGTGTTTGGCGATCTAGGCAATATGCTGGGTCGAGATGTTAATCTCACCAAAGGCATTTTAAAACATCAAAACTGGCGACATATCGAACGCTTACAGGAATTGCTCAAACGTATCAGTGAATTTAAAAAGATTGTGGATTCATTAGGTCGTTTGCAAGAAAGTATTGCTAATGATGAAGTACTCGAAAGTTTTTTTGAAAGTATTTCTCGTGTTGTTGAAGAAATACAGGAAAAAGTTGTTCATTATATTCCTGAAGAAATGTCTGGAATTGAACGCAGTGGCAATATTGCCCGCATGCTACCACAGGAGGCTTTATTCCTTGGACATCCACAATTAAAGATGCTATGGCATGCACGTCGCTATGAACAAGCCCTGCTTAGTTATCGGGTGCAAGGCACAGAGATTAGTAAAACTTGGACAGAAATCAATGAACAAGTTGAAGTCCAAAAACCTCGCCCACGTTTTGATCGAGGACCTATTTTAGTGGTGTTGGATACTTCTGGCTCAATGAGTGGCGAACCTGAACTGGTCGCAAAAGCCCTCACCCTACAGGCAGCCAAAACTGCCCATGCTGAAAAACGACCTTGCTACTTATTTGCATTTAGTGGACGTGGTGACAAGATTGAATATGAACTCAAACTTAACCAATCAGGCATTCAAGGCTTATTGGAGTTTTTAGGTTGTTCATTTAGCGGTGGAACTGACATTGAAACTGTAGAACATGCCATTCAAAGACTTGATCAAGAACAATGGAAAAAAGCAGATGTCATGATTGTCAGTGATGGACAATGGTCAGCTTCTTCTCATATCCGAACGATAGTCGAAAAATCCAAAAAAGATGGGACACGTTATCATGGTATTCAGGTTGGATATGCTGGTGGTGGCTTAGAGCAGCTCTGTAATTCCATCCATCGTTTTGCCAGTTGGAGTAAACTACGTTAGACTAAAACAGACTTTAGAATGGGAATAAAAATCATGCTATTACAGGAAATCCAACAACAATTTAAACAGAGCAAAGAACAGTTTAATGAAGATTTCCGTTTACGCATTCATCGTTCCCTCAGTTGGTTACAACAGGCTGAACAAGCACAACAGGCGCAGGATTTTGATTCTCAATTTATCTTTTTATGGATTGCCTTTAATGCAGCTTATGCCAAGGATTTAGGCGCAGGTATTCGTAGTGTAGATAAAGGACTATTCGTACAATTTATTTATCGGATTTGCCATTTAGATCAACAGCACCATATTTATGATTCGGTGTGGAATACCTTTTCAGGCAGTATCCGTATTATTCTGAACAATAAATTTACGTTTCAGCAATTTTGGGATTATCACAATGAATTAATTACAGAAACTGAATGGCTAGAAAGTTTTGAACGTAATAAACAAAAAGCCCTAAATGCACTCAGCCAAAAAGATACGCCTGAAATTTTGGTCGCTGTTTTTAATCATCTCTATACTTTGCGTAACCAGATTATTCACGGTGGTGCGACATTCAACAGTACTGTCAATCGTAGTCAGCTTAAAGATGCCTGCACCATTCTGTTTACAATTATCCCTGAAATGCTACAGGTCATGCTGAATCATCCCAATGACAAAACTTGGGGTAAACCCTTTTACCCTGTGGTTAAATCCTAAAAAAATATTGATTTAATTGATTAAACACTGCGACAAACTATGACCTAGTCAAAACTTGGCTGGGTTTTTCTGCCCCCAAAATTTGATAAGCTCAATCATGTTCTCTAATAACATTTTCATTGAGCTAATTTCATGCAAACACAAAATAACTCATCACTCCAGATGATTCACATTTATTCCAATATTGATCTTCATCTCGGATTCTTTGATCCAACAACAGAGAAATTACGCCCTTTTTCTATTATTCAGAAATCATTATCTGAACTGCAATTTTCCGATGTAAATAAAGTTGCCGTTATCGTTGTAGATGATTTGGCAGAATTAACCGCAATTCCGATTGGCTGTGAACATAGCATCGTGATTACAGCCAAAAATAATTTAACACCTTTACCTGAGCATTTATCTAATACCATTATTTATCAGCAAGCATCCAATGAAAACCATCAGCAGGCATTGGAAAAGGTTTTTCATGCGTTAATCAAAACCTATTTCTCACCAGAGTTGTTTCTCGAACCAGCAGATCTTTACCAGTCGGATGCTTTTGAAAAAGGACAACGCTATATCAATATTCATTCGTTACAAGAACAACAGTTAATGAATGAAAATGTGAAACCGTTATTTAGCCCGATTGGGAGAGACGGTACGGTGATACTCAATTTCAATCTGCACCAATCTTCATTCTCACTTGATAAGATTCAGGATTTAACTGAGATCATTATTGAGCACTTAGGGGAAAAGTTTGATGGGGAAATTTTTTATAGCTGTAATGCCACATCCAAGCCAGAGCAATCAGATTTGATTTATCTAAGTTATTTGTCAGCTTAAATACTCTATTAACTTCCTCAACCCAATCTATTTAAGACAAAAAAATAAGGGGATCATTTTCCCCTTACCCTTCTCGCTGAGCGATTTTTAACTCCAGCCAATCGTTGATTTCCTGTGACAACCAACCAATCCGATTTTTTGTCAAATGGAGAGGTTTCGGAAAACTTGGGTCGTAGTAATCAGATTTGGGATTAATGAGAGCATAGATGGTTGAACGACTTAAAGCTGTAATTCCAATCACAGCAGTGATATTAAGAACCTGATATTGATATTCAATAGTTGACATGATGTTATTACTCCCAGTTTGTGATTGAGAGGTGTTTCTCTCAATACAAACCCGAGTTCTGTATTTTTCTGCCAATCGCCCTGACCTAATTTACAGCCCTTACACTTTGCTGAAGCCCCTGTTTTATGCCTGTGACATCATCCATTCCATGATGAACGGACGCTGCGTCAGGCTTTACCTCAACCGCATTTTGCTGGTCATTATAAAACTCCTCAACAATATCCAGTCCCTCATCACCACCCACCTCAAAGCTGGCATTGCCATAGCCTTGCCGTGCCACATGATCCAGAGCTTCCTGATAAAACCCTGCTGCCTTACTCACTTCATCAATCTGCTTGGCTGAAACAATCGCATCCTGTAAATTCACACCGTCACGTAAAGTTAAGTCCACGTAATAGATCGGAGTACGATAACTTTGGGTAGTGCTTTTACCTCGTAAAGTCAGTTGCAAAGGCAAGCATGAAAGTAAATTACCTGATGCCGCATGGTAATAACTCAGCCGTGCTGCCAGTGTCCGAATACTGTTAAAGCCTGTGGTTCTAAAAATAAATGTGCCAAACTCATCCGATTCATCTAAATTCACGTAGAGTCTGCCATACGGTTTGCACAGCCCACCCTGTGCCAGTGGGCATAAATCAGGCGACGGACAAGGATGTTGCTCAATGCCATTCTGTCCGAGTCGCTGACAGGTTTCCCCATTGCCTGAGCAAATTAAACGTCTAGTCTGTCGATCAAATAAACTGTACTCTGCCCGAAGATTGAGTTCAGGCTCATTAAAGATCATCCGTACAGGAATGGTACGGAGTTTTCCATTTTGTGCCTTTTCCCGAAGCTGCTCATCCAGTGGATGTTTAACCCAACCATCTTTATTTTGAATCTGGCTAGTAATAGTAAACTGGTCATCCTTTTCAGGTAGCCGCTTGCCATTCTTTTCAACGATCTTGCCAATACTGATACGTCCCAATACAGGTGGGGTAATTGCTAAACCTTTAATCATAGTGATTATCCTTTATTGCATTTATTTACGGATTCCCCAAATCCATTGAAGGCACTGTCTCCTACACCATATTGCTAACCCTCCTGAAAAAACGACTTCCAATCACAGGTCATGGGAGAAAACATTGTGCGAACATAAAAAATGCAAAGCTGCTCCACCGTCCTTTCCTTAGTATTAGGGAAAGGACAAGAGGGGCGGCTTTGCACAAATTTTAAATTTGGGGAAATAAAATCGTTTGATGTGGTGTGTGATGGAAATAGGTCTAAAACTTGTTTAGTCAGATGATTTAGGTTGTTGCAGAATAAATATTAAAGCGTCTGCTCCCTTGTCGGGATTGTGGATACTGTTGCAGTAGTTCAGGCTGTGCCTGTAATAATGCCTTTTGATCCAGCACCACACTGTCCTTTGATTTTTTCCATGTCACAGTACCATTGGAAAAGATGGCTTTCTCTGCATCTTTCATGAGTGCCTGAATCCGATGCTTGAGATAGTCATACTTGGTTTGATGGTCGGTGAGTTGTTTTTCCTCATGCAGCAGGTCTGTAAACAGTTGATCAACACCCTCCAATGTGGAGAAATCAACGGACTGTAAAGGGATATGTTGAGGGTAAAGCAGTTGCAGGGCTTTGGCGGCTGATGCACTGGCATCAACACTCGGTGGTATGTCATTTTCCACACAGCTCCAGAATATCCGTTCAGAAGTCATGATTTGGTCTATCACAATTTCATTGCGTTCAACCTTAAAAATCTTGGCTTCATGTCCACAGATCAGGGCACAGATATGCGCTGCCTGTTTGCCTGTGACTGCCAGTTGGTGCTGTACCTGAATAATCACGTATAAAGGCACACCATCACGCCAGAGTTTGGTTCCCCATTCCCCCACTGATTTACACTCCAATATCTGTACTTCATCACAGCCTACAACGGCATAGTCCAGATTCGCCAGCATAAAGTGTTTGTCAGGATCAGGATGCTGTAACACTGCATTGACCTTACGCACCTTATGACCTGTCTTGTGCTGGTAGTAATTGGCAATCAGAGGTTCAAGCTGATTGCCCCAATATAAGGGTGAATAACTGTTTTGGGTGGGTTGATCAGGCTGGTTCTGCATCCGACCTGTTTTAATCATCCATAGTTCCAACATCGACATGTGGGGATTAAGCCCACAAGCTGCGGCTGCATCACTACTGCCAATGCCCTGTTTTCTGACTTGTAGCCATTGTTCACGGCTCATGCCTTTGGTTTTAGCAAGCCGTTTGGCACGACTAGGATTAGATTTAGCTAACGGTAAATGTGGTATGGATTTACTGCTTTGTGGTTCAACGATATGGTTCATGAGATACTCCATGTCTGTAAAAATTAAAATTGCGGCATAAAAAAAGCCACATCAGGGCGATGTGGCAAAAGGGAGTTTTTGGGTAGAAGAAAATAGAGAGTAAGCAATGGGTATATTGCTTAGGCTAATTTGGCTGGTTGGTTCTAAATTAAACTCAGGTTAGACCACCATTCTGAGTGCCTGTTCCAGTCCTCGCTGTTTAATGGATGCACCTGTACCAAACCATGCTGAATCCAGTCGGTGATCGGTACTCATGGCTCGACGTTCGTGATCGACAAACTCGGTGATGCTACACAGCAAACCATAGGCTGTACCTTGGGCTGAACTGAGTTCTGCACCCCGTCCCTGACCATTAAACATATCCATGACTTTCGACATGGCTCGTCCATTCGGTTCAGTTTTATTGGTTGCAGCGTTTTGGGCTTCATTTGCCACATTGCGGTAGAACTGGATAATGCTGTCATCCTGTTCAGCAATGCTGAGACTGGTATTATTAAACACCGCATCAAAGTAAGCAGCTGCTTCCTGTTGGGTGACTTTACGCTGACTCAGTTGTTTCATTTCATACATATGCTCATCCCATGCACGAACGGAAATACCCAGTTGCTGTTTGACCTTTTCCGCATCAAATCGGGTACTGTGCGGAACTTTCACCACGCCTGCACTGGTACTGCCATTGCGTAAGGCGATTGCCAAAGTGTTATTACACACCACACGAATTGAAGTAAATTGTGCCGTTGTGGCAAGCGTACCATCACAGGCTGTAGCGAGAAGAATATAGCCATTACTGACATCCTTACCTTTCAATGCTGTAGTCTGTCCTGTACGTGCCAAAGCCCAGAACTTTTTACCACCTTTGAGTACCCCTGCGGTTTCCAGTTCAAAGCCTGATTGTTCAGTCAAGTCACGATAGAACTCAAGGATTTCTTTGGGCTGAACTTCCTGAAAGCGTTGGCTGACTACTGATAAAGGTGCATGGGTATCAGAACGGTATAAAACACGTTGTTCCTCATAAGGCATAATGATGCTTTGTCCCCGATCATTCTTTGCCATGTAACTGACATTGGATGATTCAATCCGCCAGTCCATGCCTGCCTGCTGTGCCCAGACTTCAATCGGTTGATGTGGACTGAGTTGATTACCCAGACCATGCCACGGGGTTTCACCGACATACGCCATTTGTTCAAGTTGATGTGCCATGATGATTTCCTCCCATTCCTAGTTGAAATTGCATTGGCAATTGTTGCAATGGAAATAAGCGGTAGGCTGCTGTGGCTGTGATGGCTGAACCAGACTATCAATCAAGCCACCTACCACTGCACCAGCTAGCCCACCCAATAATGGTGACATCGGTATAGGCAAGCTTTTGGCAAGGCTTGCACCAATTCCTGCACCTGCCATTGAAGAAAAACTGTTATTGCCTGATGGCTGTGTAGTTGCACGGCTAACATTGGCTGAATAGCAATATGGACATGTAATATTCATAAGATAGACCTCATTAAATGAAAAAAGGCTTGCCAATCGGCAAACCTATGTTTTGAATGTAAGGGAAAAAGAAAACATTCAATCTTCATGTTAATGATGTATATCTATGATTTTTTGGGATCATGCCAGTTCGTTGCGATTCAACCATGTAGCCGTATCAGGGTGGATCAGTGTGCCTCTGATCGTTGGGCGATTTTTGATTCAAGCCAATCATAGATTTCCTGCGATACCCAGCCAATCCGATTCTGGGTTAAATGAATTGGTTTGGGAAAATTGGCATCGTAATAGTTCGATTTCGGATTGATCATTTCATAGATGGTTGAACGACTCAGTGCAGTAATTTCAATCACTGCTTTGATGTTCAGGATACGATATTGGTATTCAACGAGATTGGTCATGTGGGTACTCCCAGTAATTGTAGTTGAGAGGGGTCTTCCTCAATACAAATCGGCATACCGTATTTTTTTACTGCACCCCATGAGATGAATTGACCCAACATCCCCACATGACTCAAGCCAAAAAATGAATATATGAAATAAACATTCATGTTTATAGTGTGTAGATTCAATTTTTTGAGATCAACATTTATCCAAAGCAACGCATCCCTTTAACCCTTGCCCGTAAATACTGATCTTCAACATCGTGGTTTGATAACGTGTGGATAATGTTTAAGAGGTTTTCTTCTTCGATTGACTCATAATTCTTATCCGTACGATCTATAGCGTAATTATCAAGCTCTATGTAAGATGATCCAACATAGATGAAAATATAACGACAAATCAAACCTTCTTCTCGGTCTTGTTCAATGACCCATGAATAATCCAGTAGATCTTCGCAACAGGTATCACGTTTCAAGATTCGACTACGAAATTCTGTCAGGGTTTGATGAAACTGATAAACACCCTGAGCCTCATGGTTCAGTTTATTAAAGTTTCCATGTATCACTTGAAACTCACAATCACTATCCAGTAGGTCTTCAATGTAATTTTTGATTGCAGTAAAGTTACGTTTGCGTTGCCGCTTATGCTTCAGAATAAAATGATCATGCTCATCCATCAGACCATTACAGAAATTTTGAAAAGCAGTTCTGGATTGTAGTGGTGATCTACGTGGATTTATTGCCCTGCCTGAGCTTGATGTGGAGCTAATCGACATTAAGTCAAAATAGCCCTGTAACATCGGTGAATATTCAAGTTCTGGATCATAAATCGCTGTAGCAGCTTCCCGATAATCTTCAAGTGCAGCCATCACACTTTGCCAATAGTATCGGTCTAAACAAACATCCAGCATTAGGTCTTCAATCTGAAAGAGGGTTTCATTACAATTGATGTGGTTCATATATGTCTCCTATGGGTTAGAACCATAAGAGACACGACTCTGTAATAAACTGCCCAAAGGCATGATCAATCAATGATCAAAATATTAAGTCTTATTCTTTCCATCTAGTCTGTCCAGTTTGAAATACATTCATTCTACGACTGAGTTTCACCCTTAAATACTGGTCAGGCTTATGGCGAGTCAAGTAATGAATGGTGTGATAGGCATTGGTAACTGCTGTTTTATTACGCCGTTCCACCAAACCTAAACCCCATGTCCCTTCATCCTCGTAATAGCGTTTATGCTCTTTTTGATTGCAGTTATAGAATAGACCGTTACCCTGAGTGATCTTATCCTGCCATAGCTCACCGATAGATTGTCCCAGATAAGCATCACGGCAACGCTCAGAACCGTTGTAGATCACCAGTAAATGACAATGATAGCCTTTGCTCTTGCCACCCTGTTCCAGTCGATAGGCATAGCCAACTTGATCTTTAAAGATGGTATCCTTGTTCTGGATACGACTAAGTAACTTCCTGATGTTGTTGCCAAACTGTTGGATACAGGGACTACGCTCAAAGCGATAGGATAAATCGACCCTGACCAATAATAATTTACGATGACGGTCAACAAGGCTGGCAAAATAATCATCCAAACGGTTGTGATAGTCATCACTTTGATTTGCCAAATCTTCTATAAAATCTTGCTGCTGGTATTTGAGACGACGTTGAAAGGATCGAAATGCTTGATCATCCTCAAATATATCTTGATCTTCCCAATCAATCCGTTCAGGTATTAAATCAAAATAGGCTTGAATCAAGGGACTGTATTCAAGCTCTTCATCATAGATAGCCCTTGCATCATCCAACCACTGATCATAATCAGGTGCAAAGTCTTTCCAATGATAATCTCGTCTACAGACTGATGACATGAATTTTTCAATATCAAGTAGGGTTTGTGCTTCGTTCATTTGGATACTCCTATGGTAAATTCCATAGGAGTGTTAGTTCTGTATTTTTATAATTTAGATCAATTGATTGATTACTCCTCTAATGGTAATCCATCATCATCTTGGATATGATGATGATATATAGATTTAAGTGATTAATAAATAATAATATAATTAAATAATAATCCTAGCAAAAATCTTGCATGAACATGACCATCAAAGGACTTAAAATCAATTTTCTCTACTTCTATAGCAAACAGCTAAAATCACACCAATTGGCATGATTTTATAGGTGGAAATGGAAGCTAAAGTTATAATTTTTTCATTGCCGATTTTTTTGCTTTCGGCTTGTTGGTTATACTTGTTTTCTTGATCAACCATTTTGGTAATTGTTGATAAATCTCATCATCCAACAAATCCTGATAAACCATATAACTGGCAAGATAATTCACGATATTTCTGGCTAATATTTTTTGGGTGGTTTCCACCAACAACTGATGACATTGGAGTTCTGGCAATGTCTGAGCTATCTGTAATTTATCCACTCTGCCTTGTATTCTGATCTCAGGATCACAATCCCTTTCTATTTTCTGACAAGCTGAACGCCAGTTACGCTCCAGTTGAGCAAATAAATCAGGATATTCCAGCAATGCCTGTGATTTAAACATCAGTACCACATTCGCTGCATAATCGGTAATCTGGTTTTGGCTTGTCCTCTTGCGTCCCTCCCAATAACCAAGATACGCTGTCATATCAGAGATCGGTTTTCTTTTTTTATTGTCCTGCAACATGGTAGAAAATATTTTAGAAAAATATGCATAATCCATTGCTTTATTGACATCACAATAAAATAAACAATGTATGATCACCACGTCAGTTTTCATTGCCTGTTTTAATATTTTCTCAACTCTTCCTAACCGAGTGATATGCCGCTGAATATGTATCAGTTTATAAGGAACGTTGTCGTTCTGTACTAAGGTCTGGATAGGTTGATTTTCCTGCTGTTGGACAAAATGCCTCGTAGCTAACAACCTAGATGCAGCAGAATTTTTAGCAAGATGGATTGGTGAAATTATACTTTGTATGGAAGATGGCTCAACGATTTGGGCATAAAGTCTGATCCGCTTTTTTTCACCGAGAATTTTTGCTGGCTTCTGACGGACCTCAGGTTTAAAAAATAAAGGCTGATTAAACCTATACTGGACTAGAAGCTCATCCAAACTTTTCTGAACATCCCTTTCGTTGAGATTAGCAGCTAAAATACTTTCAAGTACAACTGTACTGCTACCCTGACTTTGTAATTGTTCTGCATAGATATGAAAAAAGTATTTCAATGTACGTGAAATGATCCTAGTTTCAAGCTTCTGCTGTAATAGATTGAGTTGATACTGATTCCTGAAAATCACAGCAAATTGTAAAAGTTGTCGGCTAATACGATTTTCCACACCTCGATTCAATGTCTCACGCACACTTGATGCAAAAGAATAAAAGGCATTAGGCGCACTTTCCATCAATGTCATCATGAAAATTTCAATATACATCGCCAATTCAAGATATTTTTGCATTTTCCATATAGCAAAATTTTCCTGATAAATGACAGCAATTCTTGCAATATATTCTCTTGCATGATCAGACAAGTGCATCATGTCCCAAATATACTTTGAACGCTGCCCTGTAGAAAAAAATAAAAGATGAGGAATATGCTCTTGAATCTGATTGGCATGGAAATAGGTTAATTCAAGCTCAATGGTGGAAGTACCTGTATCTAATCTAATGGCACGAACCTTATTGATCACAGCATAAAGATAAAGCTCCATTACCTGATTCAGAGAATCTACTCTAAGCCTCCCGAACTTCTCCAATTGATATAAAAACTCAAGCACCGTCTGCTCAACAAATTCCCAACTTTCTTCTACGCCATCAACCAATAAAAAATCTCTTTTTTGGGGTTTAGGTATAAGATTTTTACTCAAAACAGGATTTAGATTCTGAACATGAATCTTCACTGAAAGTTTAAAAGTTTGAGTAACGTATTCCTTAAGTACCTTAGTAATCTTTCCAATAAAGAAAGTCTCATCCAGATAGAATACTGACTGGATAAAAAAAACCGTATAATATGCCAATATTTCCTTTGTCTCCAGGAAAGGTTTATAAAATATTCTGATGATATTTTGATCACCACTAAGAACATTCAATAAATTAGCTTTATCAGCAATCATCTCGTCAAATTGTGGCGAATTTTGATCATTTTTTCTAATAACAATTTTAGCTACCACAATAGATAGCATCCCTGCCTTTGCCAATTGTGAAGAAATATCTGCTTTTATATCTACAACCATTCTTTCAACTACGTCATCTTGATATGCACTCCACAACTGAATTGCCACCTCTTGATTTTGATCAGAGGGTGATTGTTCACTTTGCTTTTTATAACGATAGTCAAGATATGTCTTTAAAAACATTTCAGCATGATTTTCCTGATTCAATGTCCAAATCCCAGAGGATTTATCCACTAAAACAATATCACCATATTCTGTTTTAACTGTTCCTTTGTATTGGAAAGACTCCACAAACTCCAGAAATTGCCCTAGTTCAGAAAATGTCTTACGGCTTATATCTTTCACATGTGGTCTAGGAAAAGTTTTTACTTTCTTCAGCGCAGTAATCAGGCGTTTAACTTGTACCTTATTGGTATCACTCACAACCCAGCCTTGCTCCAGATCATAGCCTTTTAAAAGTTTAGGGATCACTTCCCCTACCAGTTGATAAACATGCAAAGCATTTACAATTTCTAAAGATTGTCCATTTTCAGCATCAATGATTTGAATATTTTCATATAACAATTCAAGAATTTTGTAAAAATTATCTTTTTTCATATCATTTCAACTTTTTATCAAAAATAAATTATATAAATCATTGTTTTTATATTAATGATATAAAATTAAAATACAAGTTTAGAACTATAAAATCTTCCAAAAAATTCAAATTAAAACTGCTAAAAATATGTAAAAAAATCTGTTTTATCAATTCAATTTAGAGCCATAAATTTCAAATTTATTCTTTCAAATTAGTGTAATTTATTCAAATTTAAGATATAAAAAATCCGCCAATTAAGACGGATTTATCTCATCAATTTTTTATTACTTAAATTAGCTTCTCCATATGATCCGCCCACTTCTGCAACCATTCCGCACATTCGGCTTCATAATTATGCAGATTATAAGTTCCCTCAATTCCTTTTTTGGAATGCCCCAAAACTGCTTCTGCAATATCTGTAGGACATCCTAATCTGGATAAACCCGTTCTCACTGTTCGACGTAAATCATGTGGATTCCAATCATCCATATTTTTTAACCAAAGTTGCTCAGGACGATATTTCGTTTGAACTTTCTCTGGATTCTTTAATTGCCATTTCATTTCACTTAAAGACTTTTGCTGAATAGGAAGCCCTGTTCGACTCGAAGCGAATAAATATTTCTGATCAGGTTTGTAGAATGTGTATAATAAATTAACGCATTGGGTTGATAATTGAACATAACGCTCAGTGCTATTTTTTGAAGCTTTTAGATGCCATATACCTTGATCCAAATCAAAATCCCGCCATTCAGCATCACACAATTCTCCAGTACGGCAACCTGTCCATAGCGTTAAATAAAGGATATGTTTTTGATGGGTTGTAAATCCTGATGTTGGCAGCCAAGCCAATACACGTTTTAATTCCTGATCATTTAAAACTCGTGTGCCCTTTTTACAGGTTACTTTTAGCCTTGACTGCTTGATACTCATCTTGGCTAATAAGGCAGGATTGGCAAAATTGGCTGGAAACCGCTCTAGCCCAATAGCGTATTCATACGCTAACGTCAATTCGGACAATACCCGTCCAGCCTGTACATTAGAACCACGATCAATAATCTCTTTGGTTAAAGCCACCACATCTTTTCGAGTTACTTCCAAAGCAATACGATTACCCAAAACCCGTACTGCATCGCCATACAAGGTTCGTCGTGTTTCAGATTGACCTTTGGGCTTTCTTACCCCCAAGACCATCTTCCTTTCCCCTGTTCGAGGGTCAGTAATCCAGTGATCTTCAATCACCTCAGTCAAATACATCTCTATCATTTGCTGTACAGTGAGTTGAGACATATCTTTTTTTGCAAGCTCTTGTTCAATCTGTTGCTGGAGCTTTTCCTGCTCTTTTTTATGTTTGGGACAAATCCCCTGATTCCTTTCAGCTTTTAAACGAATGAGCTCTATTCTTGCTTCCGCCAATGTCACTTGAGGGAAATTTCCGATCTTATATTGTTTGATCGAATCATCCACAGGACTACGATAACGATAGAAAAAGGTCTTCGTTCCCGTTTTGCCGCAATGCACCCGCAGCCCCACATATTCCCCAATATCAGATTTATCAGGATCACCCACTTTCATCTTCTCAATGGCTTTTGCTGAAAGTGCTTTTTTTATTGTCGTTTGTTGATCTATCGAGCCGACCATTTTAAACCTCACAAGAAGATTGAATTATTTGTTATCCTTTCAAGCTGTCCATTTTCCAATTATTGATCAGGAATGATGGCTAGTTTAAACTAAAACAACCTACACTAAAACCTACACTAATGTTTTGGCTTAGGCTGTATTTGCTTAGATTTTCTCCTACACCTTCGGATATTCTGTTTATGTTAAACACTATTAAATACATTGAAAATAAAGGACTTAATAGCAATGAATGATAATAATAGCATAGCAGACCTTTCAAACCACACACCTATGATGCAGCAATATCTCAAAGTCAAAACAGAGTATCAACATGCATTGCTGTTCTATCGTATGGGTGACTTTTATGAGCTATTCTTTGAAGATGCGCATTTAGCAGCCAAACTACTCGGCATTACACTGACTCATCGCGGTAAAGCGAGTGGGCAACCGATTCCAATGGCTGGAGTGCCTTATCATTCAGCCGAAGGCTACCTTGCCCGCTTAGTTAAATCTGGTCGCACAGTTGCAATTTGTGAGCAAGTTGGTGAAGGCGAGAACGCAGGTTCTCGCAGTAAAGCACCTATGGAACGTAAAGTAGTTCGTATTCTAACACCAGGTACTTTGACTGATGATGCATTACTTAGCAGTTATCAGTCTTCAAATCTGGTTGCTTTATGTATTCAACAAAATCAAATTGGGTTTGCATTACTTGATTTGAGTGCGGGTATTTTTAAAGTTCAACAACAAAACTATAAGCCAGAACAATTGGCAATTGAGCTAGCTCGTTTAATGCCTAGCGAGATTCTCATTGATGAAGATCTGATCGATCAAAATATTATTGAACAAATTAAAAAGAATTTAGACTGCCCAATTACTAAACGTCCAAATGTTGATTTTAATTTAAATAATGCACAAAAGACCTTATGTGACCAGTTCTCAGTTTCAACTTTATCAGGCTTTGGTCTAGATCCACTCCCTTTGGCAAAAGCCGCAGCCGCAGCATTAATTCATTATGCCAAAGAAACACAAAAAACGGCTTTACCACATATTCGTTCTATTCAAATTGAGCAAAGCACTGACTTTATTGCACTTGATCCAATTACACGGCGTAATTTAGAAATTATTGATCCGTTATTTGAACATGGCACATCTTTATTCCAACTGATTAATGACTGCCAAACCGCAATGGGTGGCCGTTTACTCAGTCGAACGCTTATGCAACCGATTCGTGATACTGCCATATTAGATGCTCGCTTAGATGCCTCAGAGCAATTATTAAAAGGCTACCATGAATCTCCTGTACGTTTAGTGCTCAAAGAAATTGGTGATATCGAACGTGTATTGAGTCGTGTTGCTTTGGGCAGTGCACGTCCACGCGATTTAGTTCAACTGCGTCAAGCATGTGCACAAATTCCATTTTTACGGCATGCTTTAGCACCTGTGCTAAAAAACCAACAATCTCAATTATTAAATCAGTTGGATAATCAATTAGGTGATTTCAAAAATCTACATCAACATTTAATGGCGGCAATTGTTGAGAATCCACCTGTGCTGTTGCGTGATGGCAATGTCATTGCCGAGGGTTATGATGATGAACTGGATGAATTACGTAAAATTCGCGATCATGCAGGGCAATTTTTAATTGATTTAGAAATTAAAGAACGCCAACGTACTGGAATCAATACACTTAAAATTGGTTATAATCGTGTCAGTGGTTACTATATTGAGTTGACACGCGTTCAGGCCGAGCAGGCACCTGCCGATTATATTCGCCGTCAAACCTTAAAAAATGCCGAGCGTTATATCACTCCAGAGCTCAAGAGCTTTGAAGATAAAGTCCTTTCAAGTGAATCACGCGCGCTTGCCCGTGAAAAGCTTTTGTTTGAATCCTTATTAGATGAGCTTCGCCAAAATATTGCTCAACTACAAATGATGAGCGCAGCAATTGCGCATATTGATGTACTGGCAAATTTTGCACATCAAGCCAGATTAAATAATTGGACAAGACCTGAATTTACGGCTGAAACCAGCATCAAAATTCAAGCTGGTCGTCATCCTGTGGTTGAAGCTTTAAATAAAGCACCATTTACACCGAATGATACGACTCTAGACCCACAACATCGTATGGCGATTATTACGGGTCCAAATATGGGCGGTAAATCGACATTTATGCGTCAGACCGCATTAATCAGTTTACTTGCTTACTGTGGTAGTTTCGTTCCTGCAAAATCGGCAAAACTGGGTTCAATTGATCGTATCTTTACCCGTATCGGTTCTGCGGATGATTTGTCGACAGGTAAATCTACTTTTATGGTGGAAATGACTGAAACCTCACAGATTTTACATCATGCTACAAGTCAATCTTTGGTTTTGATGGATGAAGTTGGTCGTGGTACGAGTACTTATGATGGCCTCTCTTTAGCTTGGGCATGTGTACTTGATTTGACGAAGCGTGTGAAATGTCTATGTCTGTTTGCAACACACTACTTTGAGTTAACCGAACTGGGTGGTGAAGTTGGTATTGATAATTATCATGTGACAGCACAAGAACTGAATGGTAATTTAATTTTATTGCACAAAGTACAACACGGTCCTGCAAGCCAAAGCCACGGCTTACAAGTTGCAAAACTGGCAGGTATTCCAGCTAGCGTCATTAAAGAAGCACAGAAACGTTTGAAAATTCTGGAAAAGCAACAGCATCAACATTTGCAAAATACAGTTCAAAATGATTTATTCAGTTCACTTGAGCATGAAATTGAAACTCAAGTTGTTGAGAAAATTGTTGAAGTGGAAGCTCAATCCCCTGCGCTTGAATTGTTAGATAAAATTGATGTGGATGATCTAACACCACGTCAAGCACTTGAACAGCTTTATCAGCTCAAAGCCTTATTCAAATCTAGCCAAGCACTCGAAAATTAAGATTAAATCATCAGCTTTGGCCCTAGATCAGAGCTGATTTTTCTAGTTATAAGATCGCAATTATATTTGTGCGCTCATTTTGCATCATATAATGTAAGAAGAAATTCGACGATTCATTAGGTTATTGAGACTTATTATCAATAAAAGTCATATAAATAAGTCCATTTCATTGATACGAATAATAAATATCAATAAAAGGAATTGTTTCTATCGGTATTTTTTGCCTAAAATACGCTATGCAAAATGAAAACCATATTTTTTAGGTAGCTGCCGCCATGACCTTTGTTGTCACAGAAAACTGTATTAAATGTAAATATCAAGACTGTGTTGAAGTTTGCCCTGTAGATTGCTTCTATGAAGGTCCAAACTTCCTTGTCATCAATCCAGATGAATGTATTGACTGTGCATTGTGTGAACCAGAATGTCCAGCAAATGCGATTTTCTCTGAAGATGAGCTACCTGAAGGTCAGGAAGTGTTTATTGAATTAAATGCTGAATTATCAGAAAAATGGGCAGGCAACAACATCACTCAAATTGGTGAACAACCTGCTGATCGTGAAGAATGGAATGGCAAGCCAAATAAATTGCAATATTTAGAAAGATAATCATAGAAAAGACCAGCATTAACTGGTCTTTTTTTATACTCGAATCACACATTTCTTTGCAATTGCACCATTATTTGTGCGTTATTTTGCATTAAAATAATTCATCTATTACTTATAGATTGTGAACTGCTTTTTTATGATGCGAAATAAATTACAGGGTCTCTTATCATTTTGTATCATCCCTGTGATGATGGTCGGTTGTGTCAGTTCAGCCACTAAAGTGAATCAAAATCAAGATAAAAGAATTTACATTCCTCAAGAACAAGTTACTTTTACTCGCCCAATTCCAAATAAAGTTGAACCAAACTCTTATCGCCAATGGCTCAATCAAGGTGAAAATTACGCGCGCGTCCGCGAATACGAGCAGTTTTTAACACGCAACAATGTGGCGCATATTATTCCAAGTTTTGAATTACTTCGTACTGCACGGGACTGGCAAAAATGTGGTCGCTCAGAATATATGGTGCCAAATCGTGAGCTATGGAATAATTCACTTTCAACCTTACGGGTCTTTAAATATTTAATCGCTGCTAAGATTTTAACTGATTTCGAAGTCACTTCTGTTTACCGCGATCTACCTTTAAATCAATGTGCAGGTGGTGCGGGTTCTTCTAAGCATTTGTTCAATTCAGCAATCGACTTCCGTATCGGGCCTGAGGTTCCACAACCGCAAGACTATGCATATATTGAACAGACCAAATTTAAACTATGCCAATTTTGGATCCAGCATGGGCAGAGTTTAAATCTTGGAATAGGCTTGTACAGCTCTGGCCAAATTCATATCGATACGCAAGGTTATCGAACTTGGGGGCCTGACCTCACCCGAAATAGTTCAATGTGTAACTTCTAATAAACGATAATTTAAATCGATAAGAGATCTAAACGGTCTCTTTTTTATTTCAATGATAGTGATTAATTCAGTAATCAAATTGCACTCTAAGCATAAATGTTTAAAATGCAGCTAACAGATTCATAGGTAAACTTGATTATGCAACAGATGTGGACCGACATTGATGACTATATCAATTCACATTTAATTCCCACAGACCCAAGACTTCAACATGCATTAGACAATACCGATACTCAGGGGTTTTCTAATCATTTGGCTGTTGCGCCTAATCAAGGCATGTTTTTGCAAATGTTGATTCAGATGAACCAATGCAAACGGGTACTAGAACTAGGAACTTTTGGTGCCTACAGTACTATTTGGCTTGCAAAAGCATTACCTGAAGATGGCTATCTACTCACGGTAGAAGGTCGAGATACTCACGTCATTATTGCTCAGGAAAATATCGATTTTGCCAAGATGCCAACCAATATCGAGCTCAAGAAAGGTCGTGGTGCAGATATTATGAAGCAACTCATTGCTGAAGGCAGTGAACCCTTTGATTTGATTTTCATTGATGCCGATAAACAAAGTTATCGTGAATACTTTGAATTAAGCTTAAAGCTTTCTCACTCAGGTACGATTATTGTACTTGATAACGTCATTCGTGCAGGTGCGATCTTAGATGAGAATAATAAGAAGCCTAGTATTGAAGGCATTCGTGAAGCATTCTCAGCATTAAAAGATCATCCTCAACTGCTCTCTTGCACTGCTCTACAAACAGTAGGATCTAAAGGGCATGATGGTTTTGCAATTGCAATCGTAAAATAGAGATCAAAAAACAATCTAAAATTTTTAATTATTTAATATCAATAACTTATATTTATCCACAATGCTTTTCCATATAGTTATCCACAGTAATTGCGGATAACTATATGGAAGAAAATGAATCACTTAGCTACGAGTAAGGGAACATTGGCATTTCGGAAGATCGTTGTAGTAATACTGCCTAAGAAAAATTGATGAATTTTACTATGGCTAAAAGCACCTAAAACAATGAGTTGAATATCATGTTCTCTTTGATATTCAAGAATATTTTGGGCAACATCCCCGTATCGATAAATGGGTATAACATCTAAACCCACATCTTTTAAATATTTTTCTGGCTCTGCCAGCATTTCTGGGTGATCACCGATATAAAGTAAATGACATTGTAACTTTTTCAATAAATCACTTTGTGCTATACGTTGCAGCATTTTTTGACAGGTCGGTGAATACTCATAAGCGAAAATAAAACGTTTCGGTGGTTCAAAATGCTCTCCCACAGTAATCACTGTACAGTTTGCACCACGAATAAAGTTTTCCACGTTACTGCCAATTGGCTTATTCTTCTCGGCCGCCCGTTCACCCACACGCCCGATAATGACAACATCATTCTCTTTTAAAATATTAAAGCTCTGTTCAAGAAAATCGCCTTTTTCCTGAATCTTGGTACTGGTTAAACCATATTGTTTTTCGATCAGCTCAGAAATATGTTTCAGTAAGTTATTACTGTAGTCGAGTGCGAGTTCACTTTGCTTTTGCTCAAGCTCAGCCAGCTCCTTGAGCAACATGGCATTACTTTCAAAACCAATGACACCGCTGATTTCACCTAAATGATAGCTTGCTGGATAATAGTCCAGAATTTGCAACAATACTAATTCTCTTTGCGTTTGCTTCGCCACCCATGCGGCTGCTTCAGCAACAGCATCAATACAGGGTGAAGAATCAATACATGCAATGACACGGTTCATGTTCGCCTCTCTTTAAGTTTAACACCTTAGGTCTTCTACTTGTTTTTAACTTATCACAGATCAAAGTATGGTGGGTTAAATTTATGTATAGAATCTCATGAGCTTTTAATTGATTTTATTCAGTACGATAACGAATCAATCTAGCTGGATTACCTGCCACAATTGCAAAATCTTCTATATTTTTAGTAACCATACTATTCATCCCCACAACCGCATGATGTCCAATTTTCACGCCATCTTTTATACCAACATGAGCCCCTAACCATACATCTCGCCCAATCTCAATTCCTTTGGAGGTAACAGCTTGCTGGTATATTGGTCGGTCTAAATCCATGCCATGATCAAACGCATATAAATGACTATAAGCAGCTATTCGAACCTGATCATGCAGCTTAATGCCTGCACGTCCACCATCTAAAATACAGTGGTGATTGATCGCGACTTCACTACCAATCTGCAACGGCCCATGCAAGGTACAATCTGCCGCAATAAAAGTATTATCTCCAATCGTGATCTTGCGCCCACGCTCAGCAAAAATATGTGCTAAAGGGGAAATAAAACAATTTTTGCCAATCTCTATTGTTTCCATTTCCATCAAATAAGCTTGATATTCAGCTTGCCATGCTTCGGCCCATTCTCGATGTTTAGGCTTAAGTGACCAGTACAACCAAGGCATATAATTCAAACGATGCTTATGTTGTTCTCGATACTTTAATAAAGGATCAGTTGTCATCTTCTTGTTCCTCTATCACCTTAAGCGATTCACGTCCACGTGTCACATCTTGGAGCTTATGCCTTAAAGGCTCAATTTGATGTACTTGTAATCGTGCTTCAATAAGAACACCTGTTTCAGTGTAACTTTCTTGATATTCAATCTGTTGTTGGATCAATTCATATTGGATAATTGCCCATTCATTAAATAAACAGGCAAATTGAATCTGTTTTTTCTCAATCAATTCAATTTTTTCAGCGAGTAATAAACACTGACCTGCACATCCACCATACGCTCTGACCAAACCACCTGTACCGAGCTTAACACCACCATACCAACGATTGACCAATACAATGATATTGGTTAAATCATTACCTTCAATGGTGGCAAGAATGGGGCGACCTGCGGTGCCAGAAGGTTCGCCATCGTCATTAAAGCGTACATGGTGTCCAATTTTCCATGCCCAGCATTGATGTGTAGTTGAAGTATCTTTGGTGTGTTCTAGAAAATTTTTAACTTGCTGCTCATTCTCAACAACTGCGGCAATCGCTTGGAAACGACTTTTTTTAATGTCTTCTTCAAAAGTAACTGTATTCGCGATAGTGAAAGGCATAAAACATAAATACAAACCAAAAAGAGAGTATAACTTTTCACAAGACAATAAAAAACCTCACTTTAAGCGAGGTTTTTTTAAAGTATGGTACTGTTCACGGAGTGTCTCAGCATGCGTAATCGGTACCGATAAAAGTACTATAGAAAATAGCCACTTAATATCTCCATATATTTTCCATGTTCTACTATTGACGACTATATATCTGTCTTTATGCTCATATTCTTTTCATATTATTATCGTTTAAAAGCACAATCATTCTACTCACTTTTTCCAACAAAAAACTATGCTCTTTCAGCTAATTCGGACACACTTAAGTGTTTGTTTTTTTGTAAAATAGTTTCGTAATAATGCGCAAACAACAGCATAAAATAAAAGTAAAAATTAATTAAAAATCAATCATCTAAAAATTAAAACCTTTTAGTTTTAAATGCATTAATCACGTATCTATTTATTATTCATAATAATTTTAGATAAAAAAAGAACCAATAAATGGTTCTCTCATCTCTTGATTGAATTTGATTCAAACAACAAAGTCATCACCTAGATACACTTTACGTACTTGCTCATTATCTAAAATTTCTTGCGGAGTTCCTTCTGCTATCACAGAACCTTCACTGACAATATAAGCTTTTTCACAAATTGCTAAGGTTTCTCTTACATTATGATCAGTGATTAAAACACCAATTCCTCGACTTTTCAATGTCTGGATAATATCTTTAATATCACCTACAGAAATTGGATCGACGCCTGCAAATGGTTCATCTAATAGCATAAATTTGGGATCAGCGGCCAACGCACGAGCAATTTCAGCACGGCGACGTTCACCACCAGATACACTCATTCCTAACGAGTCTTTAATATGATTAATTTTAAAATCATTCAATAATTCAGTTAAACGTTGCTGTCTTTGCTGTTTATTTAGATCTTTACGCGTTTCCAAAATTGCCATGATATTTTCGGAAATTGTGAGCTTTCTAAAAATTGATGCTTCTTGTGGTAAGTATCCAATACCTTTACGTGCCCGCTCATGCATCGCTAGATCAGATAAATCTAAATTATCTAAATGGATTTCACCCTTATCCATCCGAACAAGTCCGACAACCATATAGAAACTTGTGGTTTTACCTGCACCATTTGGTCCAAGTAAACCAACAATTTGACCGCTTTGCATCGTAAATGAAACGTCTTTTACCACCCACCGTTTACTATAGTTTTTAGCTAGGTGTTTAATACATAAAGTTTGTGATTGCTGTACTGATTGATCCATTAATCACGCGCCCCTGGAGAACTTTTAGAACTTGATGGCGGAATAATAATTTGAACTCGATTTGATGAAGAACCTTGTGCCTCTACATCACCTTTGTTCATACTATATTTCAGACTGTTACCACGAATACTAGAGCCATCTTGATATAGATACGCCTTACCAGTTAAAGTAATAATTCCTGTATCGGCATTATAAACAATGGTCTGCGCTTCACCACGCGCTAAACCTTTTTTAGCATCTATTTGCTGCTGAAATTTTGCCAACTGACCTTTAGCTGTAATCGTTTGTATTTCTTTTTTGCTATTCAATGTCGCAATAATAGAATCAGCCTGAAGCTTCATCGTGCCTTGCTCGATCACTACGTTACCCGTATAGGTTGTTACACCCGTTTTATCATTATAGGTTGCACGATCAGCAACCAATGATAACTGTTGGCTACGGTCTGATGGCAAAGCAAAACTTGAAGCCGAAGAAAATACTACAGCGGCAATACAAGTGACCTGTTTTAGGAAAGTGAAACGAAATTTAGAATTAAAAGCTTGGCGCATACTTTCCTCGAATTTTGTAGAATTCATATTGACCATTATTCAAATTTGCCTTTAGACCTTGACTAACAAACTCAGAACTTGGCGTTTGTACAGTGACTGAGTGTTGTGTCTCTAATTCTCTGGTTTTTGGATATCCTGTGAGTTCATTAGTATGAAACTCCATTTTCCCCTGATCAGACAATTTAGTTGCAACGACATTGCCTTGTAATATGATCTTTGTATTATCGTCATAGGCTTGTGCTTGTTTTGCATAAAACGTTGCATCAGCCTTACCCTGCTTGTACATCACGGCATTTAATTGATCAAGTTGGGATGTTTTCTGCTGCATATTTTGCTGCAACTGTTTCACCTCAGCCCGAACGTATAAATTACCCTGCTCATCAGTCTGTGTTAAGTGAACACCCTGCGCTGAATAAGTCATATTTTTCGCTGAATCAACATCCAACTTTTTTGCTTTGCCGCTGTAATAATAATAGCCACCACTTAAAGCAGCAATCAAAACAGCGACAACATATAAAACCTTGGTATCCATAAACAGAGTTACCTGACCTTTGGGTAATTCACGCTACTATTAATGTGGTACAGCTAAATATTTTGCAAGTAGCTCTTGGTAAACGCCTTTTGAACATAAGAGCATATCGCATACTTCTCGAACTGCGCCACGTCCACCCATCGCTTGAGTGACTAAATTTGCACGACGACGAACTTCCTCATGACCATTGGGAACAGTAATACTCATGCCAGCAATCGCAAATGCAGATAAATCAGGCCAGTCATCGCCCATATATAAACAATCTTCAGGTAAAATATTTAACTGAGCACATGCTTCACGTAATGCCACACCTTTATCTTCTCGCCCTTGAAAAATAAGATCAACACCTAAATCTGTCATTCTTTTTTCAACAATATTGCTCTTACGTCCAGTGATAATAATCACTTTCATTCCTGCTTGTTGAACCAATTTCATACCTAACCCATCACGAATATCAAATGATTTAAGTTCATCACCTGAGTTTGTTAGGGTTACAAAGCCATCGCTTAAGATTCCATCCACATCAAGCACTAATGCTTGTAAATGACGTGCTTGTTCTTGTAAAGCATAAGATGCCATGGCTTAATTTACTCCTGCCTGAATAAGGTCATGCATACTAATCACACCAATCACTTTATTGGTATAATCAACAACTACAAATTGATTAATCTTTCTCTCATGCATTTTTTCCAATGCTTCCACCGCACGGGCTTCTTGAGAAATAGTGAGTGGATTTTTGGTCATAACTTCAGCAACTGGGAGGTTTACATCAAAACCTTGCTGCTGATCAATCATTCGGCGTAAATCACCATCAGTAAAAATACCTAATAAAATATCGTTCTCATCAACAACCGTGGTAAGACCCAAACGTTTATCTGAGATTTCATATAACACCTTGTTCATCGGTGTATCAGGTTTAACTTTGGGTAATTCAGTCCCTGTATGCATCAAATGTTTTACATGCAAAAGTAAGCGTTTACCTAATGCTCCCGCAGGATGGGAACGAGCAAAATCATCTGCGGTAAAACCACGCGCTTCCAACAATGCGACGGCTAATGCATCGCCTAAAACAAGTGTTGCAGTCGTACTAGATGTTGGTGCTAAACCTAGAGGACAAGCCTCATCCGCCTCACCTAATGTCAGTGCAACATCCGCATTCTGTGGCATTGGTCCTTTATCATCACGACTGATAGTAATTAATGGTACACCTAGATGTTTGATTAACGGCATGAGCATCATGATTTCATCACTTTTGCCTGAATTTGAAATCGCGATTAATACATCACCTCGAACCAACATACCCAAATCACCATGCCCCGCTTCACCTGGGTGCATAAAAAATGATGGTGTCCCAGTTGATGCAAGTGTCGCTGCCATTTTTCGACCGATATGACCTGATTTGCCCATACCCGTCACAACAACACGCCCTTTACACTGCAAAAGAATTTCACAGGCACGATCAAAACTTTCATTAATTTGTGTTGCAAGAACTTCTAAGGCTTGTTGCTCAATTCGCAGGGTCTCTAATGCGCTTTTTTGAAAATTTATGGCTTGTGACATATGAGTTTGACCCAGAATAATACGCTATCCACCTGAAGGTGGATGATTTTAATCAAAAGAATGATACTGATTCTAGCATAATTGAAAAATATGCACGTTTCTAAATGTAGTAGTTTTCATCAAAAATGAAGAGAGATTGAACTTATGTTAATTGCTAGAATCTACTAAGTAATAAAGTATATACCCTGAATAGACTCAACGACCTGCTTTCACTTCATCTTCAAAACATTGCTTTAAAGCAGCTTCGCTAGAAAATCCATATTTAAATAATCTTGAACCAGCAAAATCAAGCAATCTCCATAAATCAAAACCATTGATCTGCCCCTGCTCTCCAAAATAAAAATCTACGGCACCTCTAGGTAATTTAAGCTTACAGCCAAAACCATGTTTAAAATATGGAATACCTCCTATCAATTTACCAAGTTGAGGGATATCCATACATGCCCATTCAATATTTGTAATAGGTTGCTTTATACCAAATCCTTGCATAAGAGCTAGAACCTCACATACTGCACTTTGATGAGCAAGAATGAGACATCTGAGATTGCTATTCATCATAAACTCGAGAGTAAAAAATCATAATATGCGATATTGCTAAAAAATAGGCATTTATAAAGTCAATCACTCCTCCATTTTTTTCACCTGATAACTTTATGAAATACAATGCATACGTTATGATGAATCACGATTTTTGTAGAGTGTTTGAAAACCCTTATGCAACCTTTTGTTCTATATAATTCTGAGCAACGTAAAAAAGTTGAATTTGTCCCACGTCAAGAAGGTCAAATCGACATGTATGTCTGTGGTATGACTGTTTATGATTACTGTCATATTGGGCACGCTCGAGTTATGGTTGCATTTGATTACATCATCCGCTTCTTACGCAGCCAAGGCTGGAAAGTTCGCTATATTCGTAACATCACGGATATTGATGACAAAATTATTGCGCGTGCCAATGAAAATGGCGAAAGCATTCAACAACTCACGGCTCGTTTTATTGATGCAATGAATGAAGATGCAGCTAATTTAGGCTGTGCAGCACCAGACGAGGCACCAAAAGCAACTGAATATATTGATCAAATGCAAAATATGATCAATACACTGGTTGATAAAGGTGCTGCCTACCCCGCTGCCAATGGTGATGTGTATTTTGAAGTGACTAAATTTGATAAATATGGTCGCTTATCAGGTCGTAAATTGGACGACATGCAAGCAGGAGCATCAGAACGTGTCGATGTCGAAGTAGACAAGAAACATCCATTCGACTTTGTACTTTGGAAACATGCCAAAGAAAATGAACCTGCATGGGCTTCACCATGGGGCAATGGCCGTCCAGGTTGGCATATCGAATGCTCTGCAATGTCGACTTGCTGCTTAGGCAATCATTTCGATATTCATGGTGGTGGCTCAGATCTCATGTTCCCTCACCATGAAAATGAAATCGCACAAAGTGAAGCATCAACAGGTGAGCAATATGTAAATTATTGGATGCATGTTGGTTTTATCAATGTTGATGGCGAAAAAATGTCTAAATCTTTAGGCAACTTCTTTACCATTCGCGATGTCATGGAAAAATTCCATCCCGAAGTGATTCGTTACTTTATTGTCTCATCTCATTATCGTAGCCCTGTCAATTTCTCTGATGTTGCATTAAAAGAAGCAAAGACCACACTCAGTCGTTTTTATCATTCATTTAAAGCTTATCAGCAAGTTTATGGTCAAAAAACAGTTGAAACTTTAGCGCAAGATCTTGTTGAACGCTTCAACAGTGCAATGCGTGATGATTTCAATACTGCGGAAGCAATCGCAGTACTATTTGAAATCAATAAAGAATTAAATCGTGCAGTTAAAGAAGAACATGCTGAACAAGCAACTGTTCTTTATTCAACGCTACGTTATCTGACGAACATTCTTGGTCTAGTGCAATATGATGTTGAAGATTTTTTAAAGTCTGATATTGGTCAAGAAGCGCTTAATCTCTCTGATGTAGAAATTGAAGATTTTATTCAACAACGTGTTGATGCAAAAAAAGCTAAAGATTTTGCAAAAGCCGATAGCATTCGTCAGTCTTTACTCGATCAAGGTGTCGTTTTAGAAGATACTCGCCAAGGCACAATTTGGCGACGTGCTGATTAATTCAACACTCAGCAACATAGAGAGTTGACAGTTGGATGAAACTCTCTATAATGCGTCCTATTGCGGGAATAGCTCAGTTGGTAGAGCATAACCTTGCCAAGGTTGGGGTCGCGAGTTCGAGTCTCGTTTCCCGCTCCAAAATTTAAAAAGCCTTTATCTAACGATAAAGGCTTTTTTATATTTAAAATTTACTTTTTTCTAAAATTTTAATACTTTGCAATAAGTAGGTTAAATAATAAATTTAAATTCTGCCATTTATAGATTTACCAAAGGTTAAATAACCCTTACATACTGTCACTACCCTTTCTTCTTAAAATCCCATAGTTTAAATAACAATATTTTTTAAAAAAGAGCTTAATACCAAATGAAAAAGTCAATTATTGCAATTTCTCTAGCTTCTCTTGTATTAGTCGCTTGTAGTAAAACTGAAAATAAAAAAGTTGAAGAGCAAACACCAGCTACAACTGAAGCTGTATCAGAAGCAACTGTAGCTGATACTGCACATACTGCTGAAAATGCATTAGATTGGAATGGCACATATAAAGGCATACTCCCTTGTGCAGATTGTGAAGGTATTAAAACCGAATTAGAACTTAATTCAGATAAAACTTATGAGATTAAAGAAACGTATCTTGGTAAGGGGGATGGCAAACCATTTGAAAGCAAGGGTAGTTTCCAATTTGATAGCAAAAATTCATCTATTATTGAATTAGATAAAGCTGGTGATAGCCGTAAATATTTTGTTGCTGAGGGTTATTTAAAAGCATTAGATATGGATGGTAAAGAAATTACGGGTGATTTGGCTGATAAATATCAACTCAAAAAAGAAGCTGAATAATCTTTTTAAATTTTAAATGCTCGCTGTTGCGAGCATTTTTATGATTAAAATAAAAAACCCTGCTTAAGCAGGGTTTTTTTGAATCAATCGAGGCTTAGTGAGCAGCGAATTGGTTCATTGTGTTTTTAGCATCATCGTGCGCTTTAAGAGCGTTGTCACCAGAGAAGATTTCTTTGTGATCATCACCGATGTCAGAACCAGCCATTGCTTGGTGTTTAACACAAGCGATACCACCGCGGATTTCTTTACGTTGTACGCCAGCAACATAAGCCAACATACCTTCAGAACCGAAGTAACCTTGTGCAAGCTCATGAGTAGAAAGAGCAGCAGTGTGGTAAGTCGGAAGTGTGATCAAGTGATGGAATACACCCGCTTCACGAGAAGCATCTGCTTGGAATGTACGTACTTTTTCATCAGCATCAGCAGCCAATTCAGTAGCATCGTACTCAGCGCTCATTAATTTAGCACGGTCGTAAGCAGAAACGTCTTTACCTTCAGCAACCCAACGGTCGTAAGCTTGTTGACGGAAGTTTAACGTCCAGTTGAATGATGGGCTGTTGTTATAAACAAGCTTAGCATTTGGAACTGTTTCACGTACACGGTTAACCATGTGAGCGATTTCAGCAACGTTAGGCGTCGCTGTTTCGATCCAAAGAAGGTCAGCACCGTTCTGTAAGCTAGTTACACAGTCAAGTACAACGCGGTCAATTTGAGTGCCTTCACGGAACTGGTATAGACCAGAAGCAAGACGTTTAGGACGGTGAAGTTTACCATCACGCTTGATCAGGATTTCGTCTTCTTGAGCTTCTGAAATGTCGATTTCAGTTGTGTCTAAGTAGCTGATATATTGAGAAGCGATGTCACCTGGCTCTTTAACCACTGGGATTTTTTGAGTCAAGTCAGCGCCTTCAGAGTCAGTACGTGCAACGATGATACCGTCGTCAAGACCCATTTCTAAGAATGCATAACGTAAAGCGTGGATTTTAGCGATGAAGTCTTCGTGTGGAACAGTTACTTTACCTGCTTGGTGACCACATTGTTTCGCGTCAGATACTTGGTTTTCAATTTGTAGTGCACAAGCACCAGCTTCGATCATTTTCTTAGCAAGTAAGTAAGTCGCTTCTTCGTTACCGAAACCAGCGTCGATGTCAGCAATAATTGGCACAACGTGAGTTTGGAAACCATCGATTTGAGCAGTGATTTCAGCAGCTTTAGCAGTGTCACCAGCTTCTTGAGCTTTTTTAAGAGCACGGAATAAATCGTTTAATTCTTTCGCGTCAGCTTGACGTAAGAAAGTATAGATTTCTTCGATTAATGCAGGAACAGAAGTTTTTTCGTGCATAGATTGGTCAGGAAGTGGACCAAATTCTGAACGAAGTGCAGCAACCATCCAACCAGAAAGGTAGATATAGCGACGTTCAGTAGTACCGAAGTATTTTTTGTTCGCAATCATTTTTTGTTGAGCGATGAAACCGTGCCAGCAACCTAATGATTGAGTATATTTGCTAGAGTCAGCATCATAAGCAGCCATATCACGACGCATAATCGCAGCTGTATATTTAGCAATATCTAAACCAGTTTTGAAACGGTTTTGCATTTGCATACGAGCAGCATCTTCTGGGCTAATATCGCGCCAAGTGTCGCCGAATTTTGCTTTTAATTCGCGGATTGCATCAATCGCTGTTAAATATGTAGACATGATATATTCCTTTAGAGGGATTGGCATCGAATGATCGCAAAAAACCATGCTTTTATAGTCTAGATTTTAAGCACTTCATCAACATATTGCACAGCTTAGTCTGTGCAAACAGATTAATCCAATATTCTTGGTTAATTTTCAGTATTTATTTATGAAATATACAGATAAAACGATATAGAATATTCAAAAAAATAAACCAAGACTTTGATATATAAATATTTTTAAAAATAAAATTCATCATAAATTATTCATTAAACAATCTAACTCGTATTATTTCTATACATTTAAAACAACTATCCAATACCAAAACATATGAATGAATAAAGCGAATAAATGCAGAAATGGCCATCGTGTTTTTATATATTGAATATCATTTCCTCATGATAATGAATCTGTTATAAGCTTATTCAAGTTTAATAAGACCAAACCATTCAACTATTTGCTATACCTTTTATCTCGTTTTAAGTTACACAAACGGCTTTAGTTATGTCATAATTCATCACAATTCAAAAATTTTATTTTCGGTATTTTTTTTATGAATCTGGAGCGGGTTGATCTCAATTTATTGATTTATCTTGATGTACTTCTTCGTGAAAAAAATGTTACACGTGCTGCAGAACAACTGGGTGTCACTCAACCCGCAATGAGTAATATTTTACGTCGCTTACGTAATTTATTTAACGACCCTCTACTCATTCGTTCTTCTGAAGGCATGACACCAACTGAGCGTGCACTCGAATTACAACCACGTATTCGTGATGCATTATCAGATTTGTCGATGATTCTCGAACCACGTACCGAATTTAGACCTTATACCAGTACGCGCGTTTTTCGCATAATGACTTCCGATTATGCTGAAGCAACGCTCGTACCGCGTCTTGTAAAAGCACTTCGCTCTGAAGCGCCAAATGTTGTACTGGACTTCTTAACTCCAAGTGATGTCTCTTATCGAGATATGGAGCAAGGCAAAGTTGATCTAGCCATTAACCGCTTCAATGAAATCCCGCAAAGCTTCCATCAGGTTTTGGTATGGCGCGATAGTTTTAGCTGTATTTTAAATGATAAACACCCTGCTGTAACCCATCTCAACCTTAAAAGCTATTTAGATGCTCAACATATTTGGGTTTCTAAAACAGGTATGGGTGTTGGCTTTGGCGTAAATCCAGATAAACAAGCAGGACTTGGTTGGATTGACCAAGCTTTGGAACGAATTGGTCAGCGTCGTAAAATTTCCGTGTTTACTCGCCACTATCAAATGCCTGCACTTTTAGCGCAAAATGTTGATCTGATTGCAACATTGCCAACACGTATGGCACGTTTGCAAGCACAAAATCCTCGTCTTCTTATTAAAGACCCACCATTTTACATTCCAGAATTTGAGCTTAAAATGGCTTGGTGTCCATTGCTACACCATCATCCTGCACATCGTTGGTTAAGACAACTTATCCTCTTTGTAGCACGCCAAATGATCGAAGAAGAAAATCGTGAGTTTCTTTTAAATAATTCACAATTTTCACAATACTAAAATATTGCTTTGTAACAATATGATTTCCTCTACGGATATGCTTGTTTCATAAGCAAAATTGTTATACTGAGGTAATACCCAATTACCTCTCTTCTTTTTTTATGTTACAACATATTCATAATAAACGATGAACCACAGGTGATGTGTGAGTCTCTTCCAAAATATTATTGTCATTATTCTGCTCATAACTGCGGCAGGTTTTCTCTCGCTCACTGAAATTGCACTTGCTGGTGCACGAAAAGTTAAATTAAAAATTTTGGCTGAATCTGGTGAAATTCGAGCACAAAAAGTTTTAGATTTACAGGAACAATCTGCGGACTTTTTTGCAGCCTCACAAATCGGTTTAAATGCTGTTGCTATCTTAGGCGGTATTTTAGGTGAAGCAGCTTTTCGCCCATTTTTTGTAGAAATGCTTAAACAGTTTTATGTAGGCCCTTGGCTAGAAACGATTGGTTTTGCTTTATCTTTCACTTTGGTAACTTCCCTGTTTATTTTGTTCGCGGATCTAATGCCAAAACGTTTGGCAATGATCGCCCCAGAAAAAATTTCCATTCGCGTTATTGAGCCGATTCAAGTTTTTATCAAGATTTGTAAGCCTTTAGCTTGGGGAATCAATGCAATTGCAAACTTATTGTTCCGGTTATTTAAAGTAAATACCATTCGTGATGACAATATTACGTTTGATGATATTTCTGCGGTTATGGATGCAGGAGCTCAAGCTGGTGTATTACAAAAACAAGAACACCACTTCATTGAAAATGTTTTTGAACTCGAAGAACGCACAGTACCATCAAGTATGACCACACGTGAAAATGTGGTTTATTTCACTCTAAAAGAAAATGAGAACAGTATTCGCCAAAAATTAGCCGAATATCCCTACTCCAAGTTTTTAGTTTGTAATGAACAAATTGACCAAGTCATTGGTTATGTTGATACCAAAGATATTTTGGTCCGTATCTTAAACAATCAATCCCTCCTTCAGCTGAATGAATCAACAATCCGTACTGTTCTTATTATTCCAGACACATTAACACTTTCAGAATTACTAGATCGCTTCCGTTCAACCAAAGAAAAATTTGCGGTCGTTATTAATGAATATGCCTTGGTGGTTGGTGTGATTACACTCAGCGACATCATGATTACTGTGATGGGTGATTGGGTCACACCAATGGAAGAAGATCAACAAATTATTAAGCGTGATAACCACTCATGGCTGATTGATGGTAGCACCCCAATTGAAGATGTGAAACATGTATTGGAAATTGAGGAATTTCCTGAAAATGAAAATTATGAAACGATTGCTGGTTTCATCATGTATCGTTTACGCAAAATTCCACGTCCAGCTGATGCAGTAGAATATGCGGGTTTTAAGTTTGAGGTAGTTGATATTGACCATTATAAAATCGATCAATTACTGGTCACTCAAATTATTCCCAGCTTAGAAAATGAACCGCCTTCAACAACAACTGAATAACTCATAAAAATTAAGCCCTTTGAAGGGCTTAATTTACCTGGTCAAAAACCAAACTAAAATCACCAATATGAAGAAAATCAAAATAAAGATTTGGATTCCGCCACGACTGCGTTGGGCTAACTGCTCCTGAATTAGCGCTTGTTCTTGTGGATGTTCTTTTAAATACCGTTCGACCAAGTCTTTGGATTCTTTCAACCCAAGACCTGTTTTCTCACGAGTAATTTTGATTGCATCTATCAACTGACCTGCTCTTAAAGCGTCTAGAGCCTCATGTGGGATCTCTATATTCAAACTCATAAATTTAACATCCTTGTTATTTATAATAATTTATTTGATTTCGTAGAAAATTTAATTTCCACCATATAGTGAAATTAATTGATCTAATGTAGCTTGATAATGAATTGCAATATCTTCTGATAGGATTTTATACGCACTATCGAACTGAACTATTGGCCACCCTTCTTTCCAAAATGGAAAGATGTTATGCAGATCATGAGTCACTATTGAATCTTCACGCACAATTGCTTGAGCAACCTGAGACAGAACTTGAGCTGTTTCAGCTCCATCAATCGCAAGATAATCAATACCTCGCACTTTTAAAATACGAATACGATCTTTTTTATAACGAATTTTTTTAGCTTGTCCAGAATTTAAACCTAATGCAAGTGTTACTGCTTCTACAAATTTATCTTCAAAACTTGTATTCAGTGCAACCAAAGCTTGCTTGTGTGCTTCTTGACGCCCAGCCTTCCCCCCATTACGGATGATTTCGTTCGCTTCTGCATCAAGCTTATCTTTTTTCATAGACTGTAAAATGTCTAAAATTTCGATATCGCTTAAATATTCAGGAGTTTGCTCAGTCATGGGAGTCCTTAGACAATAATTCAAAGAACTATTGTCTCATAAAAGACCTTTCAAAACAGAATAAAAAAATATCAGCTCGATATATTTATCAGTATTTTAAATTAAATCGAAGAATCAAAAACCTTCAAAGATATAAATTTCGAATTTATAAAATAAAAAAGCCTGCATGAGCAGGCTTTTAGAAGTCAGTCCAAGCTATTAAAGACGAACTAACTCCACGATTTTTTCAGCTGCTTCTTCAACTGTTTCAGCATTAATATCGGTATCTGTACCATCAACAGTTGTTGTAATAACCACTACACCTGTTTCACGCAATAAAACAGTTTGCTCAGTCGTTAAACCAACTTTTGCAATCGCAACCACACCTTGTTGAATCAACAAACTTTCCAAAGCCTGAGCCTGTTCAATCAACTGAGCAGAAACACCAATCACAGCTGGTTTCTGACCTAAACGTGCCGCACGATCTTCTGCTGTCACAGGATTGCTGTGCACAGTCCATTCTACTGCTGCTTCAATCATCCCCGCACCAACGGTAACGTTGCTTAAGCGGTCAATAAAAATCAACGAACCTGTATAACGGCTGTCTTGATATTGGTCAAATACCACTGGAGCATCAAACTCAATTACAAGATCTGCAATTGCATTCAACTCAAGCTCTTCAACTTGAGTATGTTCAAGTGTATTTACATTGACACGATAATTAATCGCACTGACTTTTGCAGGAACAGTTTGCGTACCAATTTTAAGGTTATACAGTTTACCTTTGACTAATGGATGTTCATTCATCCATACGACAGATGCACGAACACTACGCGAAATAAGCGGTTGTTCACCTGCACGAACTAAAACATTACCACGTGAAATATCAATTTCATCATTTAACGTTAAAGTAACCGCTTGGCCTGCAATTGCTTGTTCAAGATTCCCATCAAAAGTGACAATTTCTTTCACCGTTGATTTTTTACCTGATGGCAATGCAACAATCTCATCACCGACATTGATTTCACCCAGCGCAATCGTACCTGCAAAACCACGGAAATCAAGATTTGGACGATTCACATACTGAACAGGGAAACGAAATTCTTTTTTGTTCGAATCACGCTTAATTTCCACTGACTCAAGAATGCTCATCAAGGTTTGACCCTTGTACCAAGGCGTACTTGCAGATGGATTAACAACGTTGTCGCCATTCAATGCTGAAATCGGAACGAATAAAATATTCTCTGGACGACGCTCACCAAGCTGGCTTAAGAATGCATCATATTCGACTTGAATTTCGTTGAAACGGGATTCAGAGAACTCAACCAAGTCCATTTTATTGATCGCAACAACGATATTTTTAATACCAAGTAAACTTGCAATAAAAGTATGACGGCGAGTTTGCGTTTGCACACCATAACGCGCATCAATCAGGATAATCGCAAGATCAGCTGTTGATGCACCTGTTGCCATGTTACGCGTATATTGCTCATGTCCTGGCGTATCAGCAATGATGAACTTACGCTTTTCTGTAGAGAAATAACGATAGGCTACATCAATCGTAATCCCCTGTTCACGTTCAGCTTGTAAACCATCAACCAGTAAAGCAAGGTCAGGAGCATCTCCTGTTGTACCTACTTTTTTACTATCACGCGTTACTGCTTGTAATTGATCTTCATAGATCAACTTTGAATCATAAAGTAAACGACCAATTAGCGTTGACTTACCATCATCGACGTTACCGCAAGTCAAGAAGCGCAAAAGGTCTTTATTTTCGTGCTGTTTTAAATATGCCAAAATATCTTGGCTAATAAGATCTGATTGATGAGACATTGCTCAAAACTCCACAAAATTTGAAATCTAATTTTGTAATTTCCCTAAATCCCTCTTTTAACAGAGGGACTTGCTTAAGGAAATTAGAAATAACCTTCCTGCTTTTTCTTTTCCATTGAGCCAGCTTCATCATGGTCAATCATACGACCCTGACGCTCTGAACTGGTAGCCAAAAGCATTTCTTGGATAATTTCAGGCAATGTATCCGCCTCAGACTCAACTGCACCTGTTAATGGGTAACAACCAAGTGTACGGAAACGTACCGATTTCATTTGAGGAACTTCACCTTCCTTTAAACGCATACGCTCGTCATCGACCATGATTAACGTACCGCTACGCTCTACAACTGGGCGTACAGCCGAGAAGTAAAGAGGAACAAGTTGAATATTTTCTAAGTAAATATATTGCCAAATATCTAACTCAGTCCAGTTAGATAAAGGGAAAACACGAATACTCTCACCTTTGTTCACTTTACCATTGTAAAGATTCCAAAGTTCTGGACGTTGGTTTTTTGGATCCCAACGATGCTTCGTATCACGGAATGAATAAACACGTTCTTTCGCACGTGATTTTTCTTCATCACGACGTGCACCACCAAACGCAGCATCAAACTGATATTTATCTAATGCTTGTTTTAAACCCTGAGTTTTCATGATGTCGGTATATTTTGAACTACCATGATCAAATGGGTTAATGCCTGCATCACGACCTTCTTTGTTCTGATGTACGATCAAATCAAAGCCATGAGTTTTTGCCATGTTGTCACGGAATGAGATCATGTCCTTAAACTTCCAACCTGTATCTACATGCAGGAGTGGAAAAGGAAGCTTAGCAGGATAAAATGCTTTCAAGGCAAGATGTAACATGACTGCTGAATCTTTACCAATTGAATAAAGCATCACTGGATTTTCAAATTCAGCTGCAACTTCACGAATAATATGAATACTTTCTGCCTCAAGTTGCTTGAGGTGAGTTAATCTATTTTCAGTCATGTACATATCCCCCCTTATCAATGTTACCCATAAAATCTATAAGTGGTATTAAACCACCACTTGGAAGACCGTGTGGAGGAACGAGTATCATAACAACTCCAATTTTTCGTGATATCGATATTCTTACTAGTGGACAAATGAGCAATCTAGTAAAGTTTATCCATTATAATAATTTAGAACGGCTTCTTTAGCTTGTTTTTTCATATCAATATGCAAAATTGTGATATGCATAGCTCAGAAAGAAAAGAAGGACTGTTAAAAATAACATGAAATTAAATTAAACAAAAAAAGAAGTCGAATTCGGCTTCTTATCTATTTAGCTCTGTACACGACAAATTTCATAGGGCCCTTGTCCTATCAGGCTTTTTCTTCCTTAAAATTACGAGCACTTTCTTAAATTCTTCTTTTTTCCCGAAACCAATCAAACGTAGAATAGCCATTTGAACATAGTCCAAACCGTAGCGAAATAAACTTAGTGAAAGTCGTCCATGCTTCTTTAGTTTTATGGCTTTTTTTTGATCATGTTGCCATTCACCTGTTAAATAGCACCAACAGAAACCGATAGCTAGGACTCGTCTAGGGTCTGTTAAACGAGTATTTTCAAGATTGAATCCACGTCCTTTGAGACAACTAAATAAGGTTTCGATTTCCCAGCGTAATGCATAATCACGAATAGCTGAAGCATTAAACATAGGAAAAACAAAAAGTAAAAGTTCTCCATCTTCTATTAGATGCAGAAGAAAGGTTACATGTCTGTTTTACAATTAATGCCAGCATAATCAGTGTAAAACATTTTACATGTGACTTGTTCCACTTTCGATATTTGTTTAAGATGAGATGTAACTCATTGAAATGTGTCATCATATTCGTCGTCAAAAAACAAGTATTATGCCATTATTTCAATGAGTTATCTTTTTTTGTCATGTACAAAGCCAACAAAATAAAAAGCCACTTTTAAAGTGGCCTTTTATTAATAATAAGTGAGTAATTAATCTTTACGGCGCATGTGTGGGAATAACAATACATCACGAATACTTGGCGCATTAGCAAATAGCATAACCAAACGATCAATACCAATACCTTCACCTGCTGTTGGCGGTAAACCGTATTCTAGTGCTTCAATAAAGTCCGCATCGTAATGCATTGCCTCATCATCACCAGCATCTTTTTCTTCAACCTGTGCTTGGAAACGCTCAGCCTGATCAATTGGATCATTTAACTCAGAGAAACCATTGGCTAACTCACGACCACCAATAAAGAACTCAAAACGATCGGTAATGTGTGGATTATCATCATTACGACGAGCGAGTGGTGAGGTTTCAGCTGGATACTCTGTAATGAATGTTGGTTGACGAAGTTTAGTTTCAACAGTTTCTTCAAACACGATTGTTTGTAATTTGCCTAAACCGAAACCAGGCTTCACTTTTTCTTTCAACACATCTTGAGTAAATTTAGCCAAGAACTCACGATCATTTACATTTTCAGGCGTAAAGTCTGGATTGTGCTCAAGAATGGCGTCAAACATTGATATTTTCTTGAATGGACCTTTGAAGCTATACACCTCATCACCATAAGGCACATCGGTAGAACCTAAAATGTCGACTGCCAATTTCTCAAGCATGTTTTCAGTCAATGCCATCAAGTCTTTATAATCAGCGTAGGCTTGATAAAACTCGATCATGGTAAATTCAGGGTTATGACGTGTTGACACCCCCTCATTACGGAAGTTACGGTTAATTTCAAACACACGCTCAAAACCACCCACTACAAGGCGCTTTAAATAGAGCTCTGGCGCGATACGCAAATAGAGTTCCATATCCAATGCATTATGATGTGTTACGAATGGTTTTGCAGATGCACCACCCGGGATCACATGCATCATTGGTGTCTCAACTTCCATGAAACGCTCATTAGTTAAGAACGCACGAATACCTGCAACCACTTTGGCACGAATTTCAAAAGTCTTACGTGTTTCTTCGTTGACGATCAAATCTAAATAACGCTTGCGATATTTCGCTTCTGTGTCAGTTAAACCATGGAATTTATCTGGAAGCGGACGAAGTGATTTGGTTAATAATTCAAATCCTTCAAGGTGTACATATAAGTCACCTTTGCCAGAACGTCCGATATAACCTTCACCGGCAATAATATCGCCGAGATCTAGGCTTTTAATCGTTTCTAAAACGTCTGCTGGCAAACCTTTACGATCTACATAAAGTTGGATACGACCTGTCATATCTTGGATCACAATAAATGACCCACGGTTCAACATGACACGACCCGCGACTTTTACATAAACTTTTTCAGCACCTTCGATTTGTGCTTTATCTTGATCTTTAAATTGTTCCTGTAAGTCACCTGTATAGTGCTCACGTTTAAAGGTATTCGGCCAAGGACTTTTACCGCTTTGTTTAGCAGTCTCTTGGATTTGCTTTAACTTGGCATGACGCTGTGCGATTAAATCGTTTTCGGAAAGTGTTTGTTCAGAAGTCGATTGAGCGTTTTGTTGCGTCATCTCTGCCTCGATTTAAGTAAAATTGAAGTGGCATAGAATAGCAGATCAAAGCCCATTTTCGCACCATTTCAGTCACACAATCGTGAAAAAAGCAAAGATTTATCAATTTCAAAGCGAAAATAATACTTTTATCTTGCAATAAATATGTACTTAAAATGATTTCTATTGCTCAGCGAATTGTTTAACCAAAGCTAACCCTTTTTCCTTTGTACACGACAAAAAAAGACAACTCATTGAAATAATGGCATAATACTTGTTTTCTGACGACGAATATGATGACACATTTCAATGAGTTACATCTCATCTTAAACAAATATCTAAAGTGGAACAA
>NZ_JACAXC010000024.1:0-47917 GCF_013391535.1 Acinetobacter sp. SwsAc4 | reverse complement strand
TGTTCAGATGGCTATTCTACGTTTGATTGGTTTTGGAAAAAAAGAAGAATTTAAGAAAGTGCTCGCAATTTTAAGAAAGAAAAAGCCTGATAGGACAAGGGCTCTATGAAATTTGTCGTGTACAGAGAAATTTCAATATACAACCGAAAACCATTCGCACCAATTAAAAGCAATTTTGTATTTTTTGAAATATTTTGGTGCGATTAACTTAAAGCTAAAATTTTAAATAAACAATTGTTTAAAAAATTTCATCTGCTGGTACTGCTGCAATTCATCTAGCGAATTGATGCTATGACAAAACAGACTTTGCTTTTGCAAAATAACTTGCTGAGAATTTAGCTGTTTAAAACATTCACGCAAGCTCAATTTACCAGCGGAAATTTGTTGTTTTAAAATGGGTAAACTCTCTCTTTTTAATAAACAAAATGGATATAAAGCATCTCCATTAATTGCAACATAAGCCACTAGTGCTTGTGGATTTTTTTGTAGTGCGCGATGCAACTTAATTAAAACTTGATTGGGTATATACGTAACATCGCACGGAATAAACAAAGCATAGTCTGATTGCAGATGGGACCACGCACTTTTCATCCCCATTAATGGACCTAAAAAACCTGTTTGATCATCTGAATAACAATAGATATTCGGTTCAATCTGCTTGTAAATCGAACTATCTCGATGACTGTTTACCCAAATGCTTTGCACTTCTGATTTAAATTTCTGACAAATTTTAGATAGTTGAATTTGATCATCAAATTGTTGAAGTAATTTATTCATGCCATTCATACGGCGTGCTTGTCCTCCCGCCAAGATCACGAGATCTGTAGCGGGAATTTGCATAGTCATGCTTCTGCCTCCAACTGACAAGTCTTAATCAAACCACGAATTTCTGGTAAACATGAACCACAGTTACCACCCGCTTTTAAACATGCTGTGACTTGCTTTTCATGTGTGATATTTTGACTTTTGATCGCTTCAATAATCTTGTTTTTTCCTACTTTGAAACAACTACACACCAATGGACCATCGTTATTAGCAGCAGACATTGGCATACCTGCCAACAATGCTTTACGGTGCAAGGCACTTAATCGCTCACGCTTAAATAAACTTGCAACCCAATCACGATCAGGTAATAACTCAGCAGGTGCAATATAAAGACTTGCGATTAAAATCCCATCTTTGAGTACAATACTATGACTCAATTGTGATGAAATATCTTCAATACTTAACCATTCATATGTTTCATCGACAAAAGGCAAAAAGGTTTTTAAGTTTTTTTGAGTTTGATCAATACTGTGTCGATCGGCAAGCTCATAACGCATTGCTTTTGCAGTTTTGATTTTTGTCCACCAAGCACAAGTCTGTAAAGATGGTTTAATTTGATGTTCGAACCCTTCTCGAACATATAAAACACCCTGCCAAGTTGTATGGAAAGGCTGTATTGATACTGGCGTATGCTTAAACTCAGGTTCACCTGAAATTGCATCCACAACAGGGTTAACTACTTTACCAATCCGAGCATCTGAGGCAACTTGTTCTGTCCAATGAATCGGCGCAAAGATTTGTCCACGACGAACACCTTGAGCCAATGTCACGCGTAATACACAACTTCCCCATGCCGAACGAATCTCGACCAATCCTTTATCGCGAATACCAAATTTAAGCGCATCGTTTGGATGAATCTCACAAAATGGTTCAGCACGATGTGTGGTCAAATTTGCTGATAAACCTGTACGTGTCATGGTATGCCATTGATCCCGAATACGCCCCGTATTCAGAATTAACGGATAATCTTCAGAAACTGAGTGTACGGGATCGATTGCGATCGTTGGAATAAGTTTTGCTTTACGAGAAGCATAACTAAACTCGCCTTGACCAAAAAGTTGCTTAACCGATGTCGTCTGACCTTTTTCCCACACAGGCCATTGCGTTGGTTTTAGCTCGTTATATTCTTCAAGGCTTAGATTGGTTAAACCTTTTAAATTAAAATAACGAAAATTTTCTACCTGATCACGTTCAGCTAAACTTGCATTTTGATATGCAGACAATGCAGCATGCTCATTAAAGATGTCACACGCATTGCTAAAATCAAAACCAGAAAAACCAAGTTTTTTTGCAACTTCAGCAACAGCCCACCAATCTGCTTTGGCTTGTTTTGGTGAAGCTAAAAATGCGCGTTGACGTGAAATTCGACGTTCTGAGTTAGTTACCGTTCCATCTTTTTCACCCCAACCTAATGCTGGTAGCAAAATATCAGCATAAGCCGTGGTATCGGTATCGGAACAAATATCTGAAACAACGACAAATTCACATTTATCCAATGCTCGTTTCACTTGATCAGCATCAGGCAGACTTACCACAGGATTGGTCGCCATAATCCAGATTGCTTTAATTTTTCCACTTTCAACCGCTTTAAACAAATCAACTGCTTTAAGTCCAGCTTGTGTCGCAATGGTCGGGCTATTCCAAAAACTTTGCACCAAATTTTGATGCGTTGCATTATCAATGTCTAAGTGTGCTGCCAACATATTGGCCAGTCCACCAACCTCACGACCACCCATCGCGTTGGGTTGTCCAGTCATTGAAAATGGAGCAGCACCCAGTTTACCAATTTTACCCGTCAGCAAATGACAGTTGATAATACTATTGGCTTTATTCACCCCTTGAGATGATTGATTAACTCCCATTGAAAAAAGAGTCACTACTTTTTCAGTTGTGGCAAATTTATCAAAAAACAATTGTAATTTTTCTTCTGAAATACCTGTGCGCTTCACCAATGCATTGAAGTCGGCTTCTGTTTTACTCGCATCTAAAAGTGCGGCCAAACCTTCGGTATAGCTTTTAACAAAGTGATGATCTACACAATTATTTTTATATAAATACTGAAATAAGCCGTTAAACAAAGCCACATCTTGACCTGGCAAGATTGGCAAATGTAAATCTGCTTGCTCACAAGTGCTCGTAAATCGTGGATCAACAACGACAACAAACAAATCTGGATTTTGACTCTTCGCTTGCATAATCCGTTGATACAAAACTGGATGACACCATGCTGTATTTGAACCAACCAATACCACCATATCAGCATGTTCAAAGTCTTCATAACTTGCAGGTACAATATCTTCACCAAAGCTACGTTTATGTGCGGCAACTGCTGAAGACATGCACAGACGTGAATTGGTATCAATATTGGCTGTGCCTAAATAACCCTTTACGAATTTATTCACCACATAATAATCTTCAGTTAATAACTGGCCCGAAACATAAAATGCCACACTTTCGGGTCCATATTGCTCAATACATGCCTGAAATTGAGTTGCAATTTTGTCAATTGCAACATCCCATGTTGTCACATTACGGTGATTTTTGCGTCCCAACATCGGATTTAAAACACGGGTTTCCAACCCTAAGGTATCTGCTAAATTGCTCCCTTTAATACAGAGTCGCCCAAAATTTGCAGGGTGTTCTGTATCTCCTGAAACTTTAATATTTGAACCTTGTGTTTTATGTTGAACTTCAACATTAACACCACATCCAACGCCACAATATGGACAAGTTGTTTTTGTAATGAGTGTTTGTGCATGATCGGAGCGACTGTGTTCTAAATTTTGAATACTGTTCATGACTGCTCCTTTACCTATTCCATCTTTGCCCTAACTAAAGTTTCGATCGCTTTAAATTGTATGATCCGTGATCAATAGCCAATTTATAATCTACGCCTTAACTTTTATTGTGAATCTTTGGTTGACTACCATAAAGTAGTTAAATGACTGAGTTTTTGGTTTAGGAGAAATTTCTCCTAAACCAAAGTAAGATTAACCTGCTTTTTTCAATGCAAAATCTTTACCAAATAACAATTTATTTCTAAATGTCGAAACAGGTGTTTGATCCGCAATTAACTCGGCATACCACATACCATCTTCGGTATCACCGAATAAAACAGCGCCAATCACTTTATCTTTTTGGATAATAATACGCTTGTAAATATGGCGTTTTTCATCATTTAGAATGATGTCTTCATAATCTTCTTTAGGCTCAAAAATACCTGCTGAAAAGACATCGACACCACTCACTTTAAGCTGAGTTGGTACCGTTGGAGACTTAAACGTTAAGCTACCATGTTCAGCCAAATGGGTTGCGCAAATAAATGCTTGTCCCCACAATGGCTCTACAAGACCAAAAGTCTGATTACGATGCTCAATACATTCACCTACTGCATAAATACTTGGGTCAAATGTTTGCATCGTATCATTGACCAAAATACCACGATTACAACGTAAACCAGCACTTTGAGCCAAAGCAATATTTGGACGAATACCTACAGCAAAGACCACCAAATCAGCATCTAATAAAGTACCATCTTTTAAACGGATCTGACTGACATGACCATTTTTACCAATTAAAGCTTCAGTATTGGCTTCAGTGATAATCTTGATGCCTTTCTCTTCAATGCTATGACGTAGCATACGGCTTGCTCGACCATCTAATTGACGCTCCATGATACGATCCATTAGATGCAGCACTGTTACATTCATGCCACGTTGCTTCAGACCATACGCTGCTTCTAGGCCAAGTAAACCACCGCCAATCACAACTGCATTTTTCTTCGTTTCGCAATATTTAATCATGCTATTCACATCATAAATATCACGGAAACTAATCACACCTTTCAAATCTACACCTTGTACTGGTGGAATAAACGGCTTAGAACCTGTGGCAATAATTAAACGGTCATAATCAACAGTTTCACCTTTTTCTGTACGGACTGTCTTGCGAGTACGATCAATTTTTATCGCAGGATCATCAGCAATAAACTTAATCCCTTTATCGCGATACCAAGCATGAGGATGCAACATAATATCTTCGATCGTTTTCTCACCCGAAAGCACTGGTGACAGCATGATACGGTTATAGTTACCCCAAGGTTCTTCACCAATGACTGTCACTTCATAACGATCTGGCGCCATATCAAGCAAATCTTCTAGGCAACGCATCCCAGCCAAACCATTACCAATCAGAACAAGCTTTAACTTCTCTTGTGAAATTCCATTATTGGTAATATAAGTTTTTTGTGGTACGGCTCCGACCCAGACACGACCATTTTCAATTTTAGTCGGGAAAACCAATAGTTTTTGATCTTTATCTTCTAAGCAGCGTCCAGTCGCCAAACTAAAATGTTGTTTGTAAATCGGTGATGCAATCACGCGTTCACCTTGCAAATCACCAATAATACCGCGCGCCATAACATTCGCTTGGCTGAATGGATCTTTATTGCTTAATGCATAAATACGTTTTTCGCTCCCTACGCGGAATAAAGCAACGGATTGACCCGCAATAAGTGCTCCTACACCTGTATTTGGCGTGATGTCATCAAGGTTACATACATCGACCCATTGATTTTCTGGAAGCATACTCATGTCTTTTAAATTTGTCATTTTCATTCTCCTTATGCTTCTACCATCGGGATACGATCAACTGAACGTTCAGCTTCATTTAATGGACGGATCTGATCACGCACTTCAGTAAATTGAATATATGGATCAGCTTGCTCTTCAGCGCTTGCATTAATGTAAGTTTGGAAGCGTTTACGAATCTCAGGATTCTCTACCGCAGTACGCCATTCGTCTTGATAAGTTCCAATGACATGTGCCATGCGATTTTCAAGTTCTTCTGCAAGACCAAGCGAATCATCGACAATTACAGCTTTGAGATAATCTAAACCACCTTCCATGTTGTCACGCCATACACTCGTACGTTGTAAACGATCAGCAGTTTGGATATAGAACATAAAGAAGCGATCGATATAACGAATCAAAGTTTCAGTATCTAGATCAGAAGCTAAAAGCTCTGCATGGCGTGGTTTCATTCCACCATTACCACACACATATAGGTTCCAGCCTTTTTCTGTCGCAATTACACCAACATCTTTGCCTTGTGCTTCAGCACACTCACGCGTACAACCCGACACAGCCATTTTTAGTTTGTGCGGTGAGCGTAAGCCTTTGTAGCGATTTTCTAATTCAATCGCTAAACCAACAGAATCATCTACGCCATAACGGCACCACGTGCTACCTACACATGATTTCACTGTACGCAATGATTTACCATAAGCATGACCTGACTCGAAGCCTGCTGCATTCAACTCTTCCCAAATAAATGGTAGCTCGTGCAGTTGCGCACCAAATAAGTCAACACGTTGACCACCTGTAATTTTGGTATACAGGTTATATTTTTTAGCAATTTGACCTACAGCAATCAAACCATCTGGCGTGACTTCACCACCTGCCATTCGTGGTACAACTGAGTATGAACCATCCTTTTGGATATTTCCTAAGTAGTAGTCATTACTGTCTTGTAGACCTGCATGCGTTGGTTCCAATACAAAGTCATTCCAGCACGATGCCAAAATGTTTGCTGTCATTGGTTTACAGATATCACAACCTAAACCATGACCATGTTGTTGAATCAAATCATCAAATGTTTTGATTTCATTGACACGCACCAAGTGATAGATCTCTTGACGTGAGTATGGGAAGTGTTCGCATACATGGTTATTAACCGTTACACCTTGACGTTGTAACTCAGACTTTAAAACCTGAGTAACTAATGGCGCGCAACCACCACATGCCGTTGCTGCTTTAGTACATTTCTTTAAAGCACCTAAAGAGGTGGAACCATCACAAATAGCTTGGCAAATATCTGCTTTCGATACATTGTTACATGAACAAATCGTTGCACTGTCTGGAAGTAAATCAACACCGCTACCGCCCGCCTTCGCACCAGAATCAGCAAATCCTGGCATGATTAAACTTTCAGGTGTTTCTGGCAATGCGATACCATTCAGCATCATTTGCAGAAGATCGTTATATTCTTTTGCATCGCCAACCAGTACTGCACCCAGTAATTTGGTTTTATCTGCATCGACAACGATTTTCTTATAAACCAATGCATCTTCATCAGCATAGAAATAGCTAAGTGAGTTCGGTGTCATACCATGTGCGTCACCAACCGATGCCACATCTACACCCATCAATTTCAACTTAGTGCTCATATCAGCACCAGCGAAACAATGTGTTTCTTCAGCTAAGATATGCTTGGCTGCAATACGCGCCATATCATAACCCGGCGCAACGAGACCATAGATTTTATTGTCCCAAAGCGCACATTCACCAATTGCGTAAATATTTTCATCAGAGGTTTGGCAGTAATCATTGATCTTGATACCACCACGCTCACCAAGCGCTAAACCACTTGAACGTGCTAACTCATCACGTGGGCGAATACCTGCTGAGAATAGAATAATGTCTGTTTCAAGCTCGCTCCCATCCGCAAACTTCATCACATGCGTTGCACTTTCTCCCGCTTCAATAGATGAAGTTGCTTTTTGAGTATGAACTTTTACACCCAGATTCTCGATTTTACGGCGTAAAACTTTACCACCTAAGTCATCAATTTGAACCGCCATTAAGCGTGGTGCAAACTCAACAACGTGCGTTTCTAGGTTTAAATCACGTAAAGCTTTTGCAGCCTCTAAGCCTAATAAACCACCACCAATCACTACACCTGACTTTGACTTTAAGCTTGCAGCACGAATCGCATCTAAATCTTCAATGGTTCGATAAACAAAACAGTTCTCACGGTCATTGCCTGAAATTGGTGGAACAAATGCATATGAGCCTGTTGCCAATACCAATTTGTCGTAGCGAATCACATCACCAAAACTTGTTGTCACTGTTTTTTCGACAGCATCGATTGCAATGGCTTTGGTATTCAAGCGTAAGTCAATACCATGTGCATCTGCAAAATCAAAACGTGCAAGTGATAAGTCTTTTGCTGATTTTCCTGAAAAATATTCAGTTAAATGTACACGATCATATGCAATACGTGGTTCTTCAGCAAGAATTGTTATCTCTAATTCATCATCAGCTTTCTCTATGATGGCTTCGATGAATTTATGACCCACCATACCGTGACCAATCATCACTAATTTCATTGTGTTTCTCCTAAAATCTAATCTGAGATTAAGCTGCGCTGTTTTGTTCTGAGCCACGTTCTAAAATTGCTTGTTCAAATAAACGTTGTTCTTTTTCTTTATGCTCTACCGAAAATCGGATAAGCATGACCGAACTCGCAGCAATGACCACTAAGCCACCTAAAACCATTAAACAAGTTTGAATATCCAACATACCTTTCAATAAGAAACCTGCCGCCACTGCACCAACGTTTCCACCTGCACCGATGATGCCTGCAACACCACCTAGCGCTTCGCGATCAATGAATGGAACAAGCGCATAAGTCGCACCACATGCCATGTGTGTGAATAATGCAAATACCGTCATTACGAGAATAGCGAGTACAGGTCCATTCATTTGCGAGAACAACATTAAGAAAAGCCCTTCGCCAAGGATCAATCCAAACAGTACTTTAGTACGACCATCCAATCCTTTTTTGAGTGCAACTTTGTCTGAAAGAATCCCACCCAATGCACGGGCAAATAATGCGAGCAAACCAAAGATACCTGCTGCTAAACCAGCTTCTTTTAATCCGAAACTAAAGTGTTCGACGTAGTACATCGCAATGATGTTATGGATAAAGATTTCGATACCGAAACAAGCTGCATATGAGAAGAAGAGAATCCATACGCGGTAGTTGCGTGCAGCATGCATTAAGATTGCTAGACCACCTTTTTTATCGCTACCAACAACCACACCTTGAGCACGTAACTCTTTGAAATCACCTTGAGGACAATCTTGAGTAAACTTCCAGTAAAGGAAACCTACGATCACCATCATGACACCTGGAACGATTAGTGCGAGTCTCCAACCAAATGCTTGCTCAACACCAAACATCACCAATGCAGATAGTAATAACGGCATGAGTGCTTGTGTTGCCCCACCACCAGCATTACCCCAGCCAGCAGAGGCTGCGTTTGCAGTTCCCACGACATTTGGAGCAAACATGATGCTAGTGTGGTATTGCGTAATTACAAAACTCGCACCAATTGCACCAATTAATAAGCGAAAGAACAGAAATGATTCATAACTATTTGCAGATGCGACACCAAAAACGGGGATACTGCCGATAATCAACAAAGCGGTATATGTTTTACGTGGTCCGTACTTGTCACATAAAGGACCAACAATCAAACGGACTAAGATGGTGATTGCGACTGCTGCGATATTGATATTTGCAATTTGATCTTTAGTCAGATGAAATTCACCTGCAATGACTGGCATTAAAGGTGCACATGCAAACCAAGCAAAGAAACAAACGAAGAAAGCAAGCCAACTCATGTGGAATGCCCGCATCGCTGGTGCAGAAAAGTTAAATAACTTTATTGATGTGGCTTTTTTCGCCGATAAATCTAAAGACATTGCCATCTCCTATACTGAACGTATACTGCTTTGTTGACACATGTCGCTGTGTAAACAAACCGATCAGATCGGACATCGTTGGCCGTCTTAAAATTTTTTAAAAAGTCTTCATTGACTCAATAAAGAAAATGCAAATGTTATGCCAATTAATAAATTAAAAATCAAAAACAATATTAACCATTGTTTAATAATGATTTTTTATAAAATAAATAGCGTTTTAAATATCTTTTAATTGATTGAATAAATGCCGAATACATCAATGAACTGTTTTAAAGCACAATTAAACATGCTTCAAAATAATTCTTTTTATGCACCAACAATGAACATTAATTATTTTTAACAAAGATCACATCCATTTGTTATTTGTTTCCCTTAGCTGCAACGATACAATAAAGCGCACAAAATCGAGGCTAAAGTAATGCCTGCACTGAATAGATCACTCCTCATGGCATTAATTTTGCTTCAAAAAAATACTTAAAGCGCATTATGCTAAATGTGCATTGACTTAGAATTTGACTTTATATTTATGCCGAAACTCAAAATCGCACTCATAGATGATGATCAGGCTCGAGCTGAATACATTAAAACATGTTTAATTCAACATGACTTTGATGTCGTTGCTAGTTTGACTTTAGATCACCTCAATGTTTTTAAATTAGAACATCTTCAAGCAGATGTTATTTTGCTTGATATGGATCACCCTCATCGTGATGTAATTGAGAGTTGCGTAAGCAATTTTGACTTACCAACGGTATTATTCACCAAGAACACTGACCGAGATATGATTAAACAGGCGATTGATGCAGGGATTACCGCCTATATCGTTGATGGTATCGATCCAAACCGATTACACACCATTTTAGACATTTCGATTCAACAATACAAAAAACATAAAAAGTTGGAAGGTGATCTCAAAGATGCAAAGACCAAACTAGCGGATCGTAAGGATGTTGAGAAAGCTAAAGTCCTACTCATGCAATTACACGGATTAACCGAAGACAAAGCATTTCAACTGCTTAGAAAAAATGCCATGAGCCATCGTATGACCATTGGTGAAATGTCACGTCGCTTGCTCGATGCACAACAACTTTTGAACAACCAATTAAAGGATGAATAAATGAGCAGTTTAGAAAAAAGTGAATTGCAACTTGGCTACATCCCTTTGCTCGATTGTATTACCTTATTATGGGCAAAACAGCGTGGTTTGTTTGAAGCAGTAGGTCTAAACGTTACTTTAACCAAAGAAGCTTCTTGGGCAAGCCTACGTGATCGACTGGCTTTTGGTCTTTTAGATGCTGCACATTGCTTATCTGCCATGTTACCTGCAGCCGCAATAGGTGCTGATCAAATTGGTATTCCATTACAAACGCCGCTCGTTCTCAGTGAAAATCGAGCTTTTATAAGTTTAAGTCAAAAACTGTGTTATCAGTTAGATATAAAGAAATATGATGCTGTAGAGCTATCAGCTAAAAAATTAGTAGAACACATGAAAAAAAATCACGTGGTCTCTTTAGGACATGTTTTCCAGCATTCCATCCATCATTATTGCTTAAGAGAATGGCTAGCATTAGCAGATTCTGAACTGGCACATTCAATACAACTCAAAACCTTACCACCTCCATATATGGTAGAAGCGCTAAATAACCATTTAATTGATGGTTTTTGTGTTGGCGAGCCATGGAATACTCAGGCAGAATTGGCGGGATTAGCGCAAATTGTCGGTTCGAGCCAAGACATCATTCCCAATGTTGCGGATAAAGTTCTAGCTGTAACGCAAGAGTGGGCTCAACAGCATCCAAATACATTAATTGCCTTAACTCGCGCAATCTTGCAGGCTCAACAAGAGTTACGTGTGTTAGAAGATTTTGAACCTGCCTGGCAACTTTTAATTGATTTTGATGTCATCCAGTTTGAATGTTCGCCAAGCATTCATGTTGAAAAATACTATACGATCCAAGATATAATTCGGAACTTCGTTAAAAGTAGCGCTATACCTAAAAGTACAGATTTTGAATGGTTATTTCAGCAAATGCAAAAATGGAACAATTTGCCTGTAGGTTCTATAGATTACGAAAATAAAGCGCAAAGTTTTCTACTATTAGATACTTATTTAGCAGCATCAAAATAAGAGAACTCGTGATAAAAAAAGCTGTCTTGTGAAAAAGACAGCTTTGAAAAGACCCATAAGAGATTCTGCCAATCGAGAGCGATCTCTTATGTAATAGGTATACTATCTATATTCAATTTATCTTTTTCGGACATTTTCATGTCATTAGCAGCCATACAAAACTTCACAATTCATCTTTTTTGCCAATAAGCCACTTTCGTCGATTTAATCAACCCCCTACCCACGAGCTTGAACCCAATGTCAAATTAAAGCTAATGCTTATTATCAATCTAAACTAGCATATTTTTATAATTCAGTATCACGACGCTTCATCCACTGCTCTCTTTAGAAGTATGTTTATACTAATTTTAAAAAATCCATTAGAATTAAAACAAATATTTTTCAAAAGTTTAGAATAAAAAAATATTCATAGTTTGAAATAAACATATGAACTAATTAGAACTCAATTTAAGTTTCAAAAAAGCAAATCAATGAATTACATGACCTTCGAGTTACACAAATTACATGAACGAAATAAGGTAATTCAGTTTAAAATAGTGAAAAATAAATAAGCCTGAAATTTGTCATATTTTAACATTGCCATTTCCTTGCAAAGTTTTCATTATATGCAGCATGCTTGGTATGCAATTTTCTTCATCCATTAAAAGAAATTATAAGAAAAAATGCAGAATTTTGTGCCATAATAAGCAAACTTTGCAGACATCTTGCAAAAAACATTTGCAGATTTAGAACTGGAGCAGGCTGAATGAGCTCAACCATTTTGGTAATTCACGGACCGAATTTGAACTTGCTAGGAAAACGCGAACCAGAGGTTTATGGTTATCTCACCTTAGATGATATTAACCAGCAACTCACCACTCAAGCCCAACAAGCATCATTTACACTAGATACATTTCAAAGCAACTGGGAAGGTGCGATTGTCGATCGCATTCATCAAGCACAAACTGAAGGGGTTAAATTTATCATTATTAACCCTGCAGCCTTGACTCATACTTCAGTTGCTCTACGCGATGCCCTTCTTGGCGTTGCGATTCCATTTATTGAGGTTCATTTGTCAAATGTTCACGCCCGTGAATCATTCCGTCATCACTCATATTTATCAGACAAAGCCATTGGTGTTATTTGTGGCTTAGGTGCGAAGGGTTACTCCTTTGCTCTCGATTTTGCAATCGAAAAAATTCAATCTTCTAACTAATTTATACATTTCAGGAATGCTCACTCATGGATATCCGTAAAATCAAGAAACTCATCGATTTGATGATTGAATCTGACTTACAAGCGATTGAAGTTAAGGAAGGTGATCAATCCATCTCATTAACTCGCCCTACTCCAGTTTACGCAGCGGCACCTTTGGCAGCAGCACCTAGTGCTTCTGCTCCTGCGGCTCCAGCAGCAAAAACACCTCGTGGCGCCGTAGAAACGTCACCGATGGTTGGTGTGTTCTATTCTGCACCAAGCCCAGGCGAAGGCCCATTCGTAAATGTAGGTCAAACAGTTTCTGCAGGTGAAACACTGGGTATCATCGAAGCGATGAAAATCATGAACCCAATTGAGGCGACTAAAAGCGGCGTGATTGAAGAAATCTTGGTAAAAAATGGTGAAGTGATCCAATTTGGTCAACCACTTTTCCGCTACCGCGCCTAATTAATTTGGGGATTCTAATGTTGCAAAAAGTATTAATTGCAAATCGCGGTGAAATCGCCTTACGAATTACGCGAGCTTGTAAAACGCTTGGCATTAAAACAGTTGGTATTTATTCTGATGCTGACAAAGACTTAATGCATTTACGCTTCGTTGATGAAGCTGTCTGTATTGGGCCGGGTACCACAAGTGAAAGTTATTTAAATATTCCTGCAATTATTACTGCTGCAGAAATTACAGGTGCGGATGCCATCCATCCTGGATACGGCTTTTTGTCTGAAAATGCTGAATTTGCTGAAATTGTAGAAAGCTCAGGTTTTATTTTTATTGGTCCTCGCCCTGAACACATTCGTCTTATGGGTAACAAGGTATCCGCGATTATTGCCATGAAAAAGGCTGGCGTACCCACCGTCCCTGGATGTGACCATGCTGTAACGATTAACAATGCACTTGCTGAAGCAAAAGAAATTGGCTTCCCGTTGATCGTCAAAGCAGCATCAGGCGGCGGCGGTCGTGGTATGCGTATCGTTGAACGTGTCGACACATTACTTGAATCAGTTCAAGCTGCACAACGTGATGCTGAGATGTGGTTTGGTGATGATACTGTATACATGGAGCGCTTCTTACAGAAACCTCGACATGTAGAAGTTCAAGTGTTAGGTGATGGTAACGGTCATGCAATCCATTTATATGACCGAGACTGTTCTTTACAACGTCGTCATCAAAAGGTGTTAGAAGAAGCCCCTGCTCCAAATCTACCAGAACAAGCACGTGCTGATATTTTAGAAGCATGTGTCAATGCTTGTAAGTTGATGCAATACCGTGGTGCTGGAACTTTTGAGTTTTTATTTGAAGAAGGAGAATTCTTCTTTATCGAAATGAATACTCGTGTTCAAGTTGAGCATCCTGTAACTGAAATGGTTACTGGCATTGATATTATTGAACAACAACTGCGGATTGCGGCTGGTTTAGGTTTAAATATTGAACAGCATGAAGTCGAAGTAAAAGGTCATGCGATTGAATGCCGTATCAATGCTGAAGATCCGACCACCTTCTTACCTTCTCCTGGTAAAATAGAAAACTTCTATGCACCAGGCGGCGCAGGTATTCGTTTAGATTCTCATATTTATCAAGGCTATAGTATTCCGCCGTATTATGATTCGATGATTGCAAAACTCATTGCTCATGGTAAAGACCGTCAAACATCTTTAGCTCGTATGCGTCAAGCTTTAGATGAAATGATTCTGACTGGAATTAAAACCAACATTCCATTGCACAAAGATCTTATCTTGCAGGACAGAAACTTCTGTGAACAGGCTATGGATATTCACTATCTAGAAAAACATCTGCTAAAACAGCTTGAACCGAAAGCTGAAAAAGCATAAATAAAATAGCCTCTAAGTTAAGAGGCTTTTTTATTATTCAATCTTTCTAAGGTAGGACACGGCGTAATGTCGCAAAACATTTTTCGCCTTTTTCATTGGCGCAAAAATTAATGGTGTGATCATTTTCCCATTTCACAAAATATTGCGAAACTTCACCAGTTTGGTCTAGTGTTTGACCTGAGCAATCCATTTGATTATTGTCATACTTAATCTGTAAAACTAATGCAGGTAAACGCTCTTTATGATCTTCTGAAGGTTGATAATCATATAAACCATAAGACCATTCTTGGTTACTCTTAATTACGACCTCATTCATTCCACGAAAATTATAGTATTCGACACACTTCTTATTATTAGGAATTTCCATTCCCCATAGCCCCATGATTTCAGGACGAGTTATCACCCGAATCGCATTTGCTTTAGCCAATTGTTGTGCTGTTACTGCTTTTTCATTTACGACCGTGTCTGCCATAGTCCATGTTGAGCAAGCCCATAATAATCCAATAATATAAATATTTTTCATAGATTTAATTAAGTCGTAATTTAAACGGTGCAAGGCTTTAAATTAGCATATTTTTTGAGAAAAACATGCATTCATAACCATATAAACACAATATTTTTAGCTTGAATTTTATTTGATTGTTATGGCATTTTTTCAGGTATGCTAGTTCTAGATTTATAGTTTTTTTATTTACTTTATAAAGATTTAGCTTTAGGGATAAAAGCCATGAAATTTTCTGAATATGTGCAATATGATGGTTTAGGATTAGCAGAATTGGTCAAAAGCAAACAAGTTCATCCTTCAGAATTATTAAAAATTGCATTAGAACGAACAGATAAAGTCAATCCAAAGCTAAATGCCATTATTATTCCAATGTATGAGCAAGCGAAGCAGCGCACACAGCAAAAATCCTCTGGGTTATTTGCAGGCGTTCCTTTTCTAGTCAAAGACTTATTCCAAGAATATCAAGGTATTCCAACCTCTTATGGTAGCCAAGCGCTAAAAAAAATTAACTATACACCTGATTTTAATGCTGAAATCGTAAACCGCTGGGAACAAACAGGGATTATCACTTTTGGTCGTACGAACACGCCTGAGTTTGGTATCAAAGGAATTACAGAACCTGATGCTTGGGGAGCTTGCCACAATCCGTGGAATTTAAAACACAATAGCGGTGGTTCTTCTGGTGGATCAGGCTCTGCAGTTGCAGGTGGAATCGTCCCGATTGCTGGCGCAGGTGACGGTGGCGGTTCAATTCGTATCCCCGCTTCTTATTGTGGTTTATTTGGATTAAAGCCGAGTCGTGGTCGTACACCTTGGGGGCCACAATACAGTGAAGCAATGCATGGTGCTGCCATGCAACATGTTCTCTGCAAAACAGTTCGCGATAGTGCTGCCATGCTCGATGCAGTTCAAGGCCCAGAACAAACTTCACTTTTTAGAATAGAAGCACCTGAAAAGAAATATTTAGATATCATTCAACAGGCTCCAAGAAAACTCAAAATTGCTTTTAATACTCAATCACCGATTGGAACAAAAATTTCTAAAGACGCGATTCAAGCTGTTCAACAAACCGCTAAGTTACTGGAGTCTTTAGGGCATATTGTTGTAGAAGATCGTCCAAAAATAGATGGTTTAGCATTAGGAAAAGACTTTATAACGACTTGGTTCAGCCAGTTCTCGTATATGCAGGCACAAATTAAACAAATGGCAGGTGCAACTGATCATGATTTCGAATTAGATTCTATTGCTCTCGCTGCTTTTGGGGCTAAGACAACCGCAACAGAATATATTCATACGCTTAATAATTGGGGGCTTTATAGCACTCAAATGAACATTTTCTTTGAAAAATATGACCTTTATTTAACCCCAACAACAGCATCAGTCGCCCCAAAGAATGGGGAAGTTGCGACACCTAATTGGCAAAAACCAATCTTGAAAGGACTGTTAAAAGTAGGAAAAGCGCACTATCTTGCACAAGGTAAATTAGTTGAAAAAATGGTACAGGATAATTTAAGTTGGGTACCTTTTACGCAGTTAGCAAATGTTACAGGTCTACCTGCCATGTCAGTCCCATTATATTGGAACAAAAATGGCTTACCTTTAGGCAGCCAGTTTATTGCACCTTTTGGACGTGAAGATCGTTTATTGCAACTTGCAGCACAATTAGAACAGACACAACCATGGATGTCTCAATATCAGAATATTCAACTCTAACCTAAGTTTTAGTTGCCGTTTCCAATTGATTCGGCAGCCAAAATACTAAAAACAAACCGACGAGTACAATACCGCTTGCATATAAGAAAATTGTTGCGCCTGAAAATACTTGCCAATAATGCCCAGCTAATAGACTTCCAGATGCGACCCCTAACCCCCACATGGTGCTGTAAAGTGCTTGTCCCCGCCCTTGTTGCTCAGCTGAAAAATTTTGAAAAATCACTTTCATTGCAATTAAGTGAAATAATCCAAAACTAAAGGCATGTAAACATTGAGCAAATAACTGGCCCAAAAAATGTGTGTTTAATATACTAACCAAAAACCAGCGTAAACTTGTCAAAATCAAGCATACTGCAACTAGTGTCCGCCAAGAGAAACGAGTAAAGAAAACTTTTTGCGCTATGGCAAACATGATAATTTCTGCAATTACGCCTGTTGCCCACAGCGTTCCAATTTGTGTCGTACTAAACCCAATCTCTTTTAAAAAATTACTATAAAAACTATAAAATGGCGCTTGTGAGAATAATAAAACAAATTCAATCGCAAAAAATGCAGCCACAGTAGGTCGTTTAAAAATAGGTAATATAGATTCTAGTTTTTTTTGCGAGCTAGGCGCATGTTCAGGTTCTTTAATGCTAAATGACCACAAAAAAGCTAAAAAAGAAACAGCTAGAAGTAAAATGGGTAGCATTGAAATTTGAATAATTTCTAATAAAGCTCCGATAATGAATACGCCTAATATGAAGCCAACAGATCCCCACTTTCTAACTTTTCCATAAAGCTCTGCGCGTTTATCCCCCAACCAGAATAAAGTAACGCCTTCAAATTGCGCCAAAATTGCATTTTGAAAGAAACTAAAGATCAGCATAAGTAGTGCAACAGATTGAAAGCTATTCGGGATGACAAAGATGGCAAACCAGATGCAGGCTTCCATCCATGTTGCAATACGCACTAGCAACATTCGTTTGCCTGATTTATCAGCAATCCAGCCCCAAATCAGCGGTGCAAAAAAACGAGTAATAATCGCAATTGAAGACAAAATACCAATTTCTTGATAATTGAAACCTTGATCTTGTAGATACAAGTTCCAATAAGGCATGAATGTACCCACTATGGAATAGTAGAATAGGTAGAAACCACCCAAGCGGGTCTGGATATTCAGGGAATGCAACAAATTAAGAGCCTTATCAACAAATGTAGACTGAAAAAATCGGAAAATTTATCAAGATAGGTTGAAGTGAATTTTAGCTGATTTAAGAGAATAATTCTCAAGTCTAACAATTCATTACTTGTGGTAAATCACGGTTCTTGGCAAGGTTTCTCTATTGCTGAATAATAGGAATCTCCTGCCTATGGCTAGCCCTGCACAAGCTCATTGCCAGTAGATTATAAAAAATCACCACTAGTAATAGTGGTGATTTGGTTTTGCATGTAAAAATGCAGGAATCAATCCAGTCAAAGCAGCTCGAATATCTGCACGCTCATTAATCAATTGATGTGAACCCTCTTCCAACATCAACAAGGTCTGTAATCTAAATTTTCGGCGAATATATTCAATGTTATAACGCCAATCTACCGTTTGATCGAGTGCACCTTGAGCAAGCCATACGGGAATACGACATGCAGGTCGATGTTCCATTTCTAACATCCATTTGGACATTGCTAAAATCCAATCCATACCCATCATTCGAGGCTGTAACGGATCAGTTAGGCGAATAAATCTTAAAAACTCAGGATTATGATTATTACGACGGAAATGTCGTGGTACTTGGCTCTTTATACGACGAATAATTCCTAAGCCAACAGAATTATGCCACCAAGCTGTTTTTGCGGGTCGAATCAATGGCGATAAGAGCAACACTCGATTAACGATCGGATCCTCTCTACGCTCTGCAAATTCAAGTAAATGATGCATCCAAATCGCACCACCAGTACTTTGCCCTATTCCTAACCATGGTTTTGGTAGTTGTTTAGCACTACGAACAACATCATAAACTGCATGCAATACTTGCTGGTAATGGTCAAAATTCTGAATACTTGCTGGTGAACCATTACTTAATCCATGACCGGGCAAATCGTATGTAATAACACTGAATCCTTGATCAAGAATTTCTTTTATAATGGGTTGATAAATACCACTATGTTCTAAGTATCCATGTAATAAGCATACCGTACCTAAAATCTTTTCGCGTTGAGGTTGAAATACTTGTACATGTAAACGAAATAATGGCATTTCAACATAGCCTTGCCAGTGTTCGCATTCAAGTAAATCTAAACCATAAAGCTTTCTATAGGCTTGTAGTGCTTTTGAAGGTTCTATTATTTTTGATAAATCAAGCGGCTCTAAAAGCTGAGGCGTTGTTTCTCTATTAGGGATAGGTAAATCCAATTGTTTAAGTATTGTCGGATTTAAAAATGGAATATTGGACATATTATGGTATCTCTCGACAATGACTTGAGCCAAAAAGCGTATCACGAATCGTTGCTAGCAATTCATAGTTAGCACGACGACTGTGATCATAGTTTTGTTCACTTGGTCGCCAGTCTGTCAATGGTGTTGGCATCGGTGCGATCACAGGAACAGTTTCAATTCCATTGAGTGCAAATAAACGTCTTGTTCGTGGCATATGATATTCATCTGTGATGAGAATGACTGTCGGTGCGCCACCTTTCTTTTGCAGTAATAATGAACTAAATCTGGAGTTTTCACAGGTATTCATACTTCTATTTTCTAGAAGCTTCGCTTCTATACCTCGTTCTTTAAGCCAAGCTTGCATATAAGGTGCTTCAACACCACTTAAAACAATAGGAAGAGGATATTGCTTTTCGACTTGCAAAGTTTTTTCCAAACGAAGACGTGTATAGTTATTTACAACAATATCTTTACCATTTGCACCAAGTGTCAAGCCACCGCCTAAAACAACAATTGCATATGGCTGAGACAATCCTTGCGACTCGTTCATTCCATCCTTGTTCTTCTTCAGATCAACTAAATCTTTATTTGTCTCGTCTTTTTCATCTGAATAAACAGGTAACTCAACAGGATATGTTTCTAAAAAAGCAATATATTTTCCCATTAAAGCCTGATTATCAGGCGTATTCCACTGTAAAAAATCCATTGGCGTACTTGCTGCTACAGCAGAACTCTCTTGTTCCTGTTCTGATTTCTCCGCCATTAATGGAATATTGGTCTGCTGGTTTTCTTCTACATTTTCACGTTCTTGCTCTTCGGTAATCAGTTGTTGTAATAATTTATAACGTGCTTGAATTAATCTTAAATCTTCAGGTTTTTCAGACCGAAATGTTTTTTCCATTAACTTGAGATAAGCTTGGCGCGCAATCCACAAATTAGACCCCGGCTCCAAAGTTTCATGCTCGCTTAATGCAGCTGGTTTCTGACTTTGTGCAGCAACTTCATTCACATCAACAGGTACAAATCGGTTTAGCCCCTTTACAACCAATTGCGAATAAAATGGCGAATATAAAAAAAGTACATAGCAGCCTAATAGCACGAAAAATATAGTTATGATTCGTACTAAGCCAATCATCCAATGTACTTTACCCATAAAATTCCTTATACATGATGCGCTTCGATTAAGCCTTGCTCACTATACAGCACTGGTTCAGGTTCTAATTGAATATTAAATTTCTGTTTTACATCACTTTGTACAGTTTGATAGGTATTTTTAACATCAGCTAATGTCGCATCTGCATAATTCACTAACACCAATGCCTGTTTATCAAACATTCCAACAGAACCAAGTTGTTTACCTTTCCAACCTGCTTGATCAATCAACCAACCCGCTGCAACTTTAACATTGCTATGTGTTTGAGGATAATGGGGAATATTTGGAAAATGTTGAGCAATTTTGCCAAATTCAGCTTCAGTCAAGATTGGATTCTTAAAAAAGCTTCCAACATTTGGAAATTCTTTTGGATCAGGCAATTTACTTTGACGAATATGAATCACCTGATTTTGTAAATTTTCAGCTGTGAATTCCTCTCCAACAGCTTGTTTAAGATCACCATAACTCAACTTCAAATCAGCTTTTTTTAATAGTTTGAAAGTAACACTGACGATGATGTAGCGGTTTGGATAGTCTTTGAAAATACTATGGCGATAAGCAAAGTGACAGTCCGAACCTGAAATAGAATCAAATACTTTTAGTTGACGATCATAGACTTGAACAGAATCGATAAACTCACCAACTTCAACACCATAGGCACCAATATTCTGCACAGGTGATGCACCCACTAAGCCGGGAATGAGTGCGAGGTTTTGCAAACCAAACCATTGTTGTTGAGTGCTGTACAACACAAAGTCATGCCATACTTGCCCAGCACCCACTTTAACTGTGATGGTATTTTCATCTTCAGCGAGAACATTTATCCCTTGTATATTTAAATGCAACACCAAAGCTTGAATCTGTTGGGGTAATAACACATTACTTCCACCAGATAAAATCAAAGCATTCAAATTGTGTTGCTCAGCAAAGTTTAATGCCTCGATCACATCATCAGGATGATTGATTTGAACATAATGCGAAGCAATAGCACTCAAATTTAATGTATTTAAGTTTTTAAGCTGAACTTGTGCTTGTACCTGCATATTAAATTAAATCCTATTACCCTACTTTCATTTGCTTTTTAAAAACGTTAACCCATGCTTGGCTGCTAGATTCACATTGATCAAGTACTCGATCAAATCCATCCGATCCACCATAGTAAGGATCAGGCACTGCCTGCTGGTTAAAATGAGGATCATGCTCACTCATCAATGCGATTTTGGCGCGAATCTGTTCCGCACCAAACTGGCGTACCGCTTTCGACATGAGGGACTGAATATCTTCAAAATTCTCATGGTCCATCGCCAGAATCAGATCAAACTCAATAAAATCCTCAAGACGAATTTGTCTGGCACGTAAGCCCGATAAATCATAGCCACGCTGTAGCGCATGTTTCTGGCTTCGCGCATCAGGTGCCTTGTTTGGGTGGTAATTGCTCGTACCCGCCGAATCGACAGATACATTTAAACCATGCGCATCACAATAATGTCTGAGAATTGCTTCCGCTGTGGGTGAACGGCATATATTTCCTAAACAGACACATAATACCTTGTACGGTATTGGGGATGGCATAATCACCTCAAAACTACACTTTTTAGAACATCTTATGGTAATTTATTTGGGCAGTGAAACCTATAGTTGCCTTATATAAAAATGTTGTATTTATTAGAATTTGTTGGCATTTTGTCTATGATTGCGACATAGGTCAGGTATGGACGATGATTTGTCAAAAGATAGAAATAAGGATGTACGTATGAACCAGTTTCAGTTCCAGACCGTTCCCAACATTATTGCAGGTTTAGGTTCAATACAGGAACTTAGAACCATCTTGTCACAACATGATTATCGAAAAGCGCTTCTGGTCACTGATGCTGGCATGATTAAGCAGCAGCTTCATTTACCCATTCTAGACATTCTGGATCAGATAGGTCTTGAGACTATCATTTATTCTGATATTCAGGCCGACCCACCTGAACATATTGTTTTAGAAGCTGTTGATTTTGCGACACAAGAGCAAATTGATGTGATCATCGGTTTTGGTGGTGGTAGTTCCATGGACGTGGCTAAAATCATTGCCTTGCTCGCACACCCTAAACAACAGCAAAAACTGAGTGAAATCTATGGTGTAAACCAAGCCACATCCCCTCGTTTGCCACTCATTCTTATTCCAACAACAGCGGGAACAGGTTCAGAAGTCACACCAATCTCAATTGTTACAACAGGTGCAACCACTAAAATGGGTGTGGTAGCACCAATTTTATATGCCGATGTGGCCATTTTAGATGCAACTTTTACACAAGGCTTACCTGCGCATATCACGGCTGCAACAGGTATTGACGCGATGGTACATGCAATTGAAGCCTATACTTCAAATGTTAAAAAAAACTTCTATGCAGATATGTTAGCCCAAAATGCACTGAAATTATTAAATCATAATTTAACTAAAGTATTGAAAAATGGGGCTGATTTAGAAGCTCGCCAAAATATGCTGGTAGGTTCAATGCTGGCAGGTCAGGCTTTTGCCAATGCACCTGTCGGTGCGGTTCATGCACTAGCCTATCCACTGGGTGGACATTTCCATCTATCACATGGACATAGCAATGCACTGGTTTTGGTTGAAGTTCTAAAATTCAATGCACCAAAAGCCAAACAATATTATGCTGAACTGATGCAATGGCTGGACCCTCGTAGTACAGGCTGTATCGATGGACTATGTGATTTATTTATTGACCACATGCAAAACCATCTGGATCAAAGTGGTCTTACCCTGGAACTCAAGGAACTGGATATTGCCGAGGCAAAATTGCCGCAATTGGCAAAGGATGCCATGCTGCAAACCCGACTGTTGCAGAACAATCCAAGAGAAATGACCGAACAAGATGCTTTACAGATTTATCAGGCGATTTATGCATGAGTAAACCCACTTTAAAAACACGCGAACAGTTTAAGTTCTTTTTACCAATTCAGACCCGATGGGCAGACAATGATATTTACGGGCATATCAACAATGTAACCTACTACAGTTACTTTGATACCGCAGCCAATTCATTACTGATCCAAAAAACGGGATTTAACATTCACAACAGTGAGATCATTGGTTTGGTGGTAGATTCAGCCTGTAGTTTCTTACAGGAACTCTCCTTTCCTGAAATGGTTGAGGTGGGTGTCGCCATTGGAAAGATTGGTAACTCCTCACTGCGTTATGAGCTGGCAATTTTTAAGCAAGATCAAACACAAGCAGCAGCTCAAGGGCATTTTGTGCATGTGTTTGTAGATCGACAAACCAGAAAAAGTAGAGCAATTCCACAATATATGCGTGAAGTGTTACACGCCTATATGCTCATGGATTAAATCAAACCCACTTTTCCAGATTATGACTCGGAAAAGTGGGCTGCTTAATTATTAAACATACGGTAACACATGCGGAACAATATCCTGGAAAGTACGACCATGCACATTTTCACCAATCGCATGCATTTTCCAGGCGCCATTATGGCGGTAAATTTTGGCAATAATCAGGCCAGTATGTGCACCTTGCGAAGACAGTTTATAACTCGCGATCACCTGATTACTGTTTTGATCAACCAGACGGCAGAACGCATTTTCAACTTTTTCAAAAGTCTGTCCACGGAAGCTACTGACAGTAAAGGCCAATGACTTGACATGGCTTGGCACTTGATTCAAATTCACACGAATCAGTTCATCATCACCATCGCCTGCACCAGTCAGGTTATCACCTGAGTGTACGATACTGCCATCCTTACTGCGTAACTGCCCAAAATAAACCACATCTACAACCTGTTTATTTTCATCAAACAGAATGACGGACGCATCTAAATCAATATCTCCACTGCCACCACCAAAGCCAAATAAACCCTTGCTTTTGGCAACATCCCAGCCTACACCCAGAAAAATTTGTTGTAAGCTGCTTCCATCCGCTTTTTCAAGATTAATTTTCTGACCTTTTTCCAGATTAATCGCCATTGTTTTCTCCTCTTTGTGAAATAAACGTTTTCAATGATTTATCATTCATTATAAAAAATTACTGACCTGAACGTGATGGGCCTAGCTTGCTTTGTAACCATGCCAGAAAGTTCTGACGATTACGTGAACAGATAATGACTTTTCCCTTACCTGAAAAACGTAACACCATTCCCTCGCCACTCATGACGCTATTCATCAGGTTTCCCAACAGACCACTACTTTGTGAGGTTGAAACAGATAAGTTATAATTTAAGCGTGAGTCCCAACACACCACATGTCCATTATCAATCACAACCTCTTTATTTGGTTCCACTTCCAGTTCAAACAATGTACCGCAACCCGCAACCACCACCTGCCCGTGTCCGCTGGTTTCCATGACAAGAAATCCACCCGTGTTTCCGAAAAAGGCGCCGCCAATACTGCTGTTTAAACGTGCCTTGATTTCCACGGAATCATGTGCTGCGACAAATGCCCCATCACTTAAAATGTACTGGGTTGCACCTACATCTAAAATCTGCATATCTCCATCCAGTGCAGCAGAAAGTAAACAATCCCCATCACCACGTACAGCTTCGATATGTTGTTGAAATAAAGATTCTTCATTGGCAAAACGGCGCAACAATGACTGCATTAAGCCACCTTGTAAACGTCCTTTCAGCTCTAAAGGAGCTTCCATCATGACCATCGCATTACTTTCACAGTAAATTTTATCGCCACGGCGCATAGATACATGTAAAAATGGTTCAGGTGAACCAACCAGACTAAATTGTGCCATTTCTCTATTCCTTCAGTTCTGAACAATATTTTTTTGCTGAGCTACTTTGAGCCAATCGGGAAATTCTTCCAATAACAATTCATATAAACGCTCGTCAGAAACACTTTCAATTCGATCCAGACTAAAGAAATTGCAGTTGTCCACAATACGTCCAGACATTTCATCCAGTTTTTCCAAAGCTCCGTAGTCACGCCCATCCACTCCCACAAACTGCCAAAATATAGGCAATTCTGCGGCTTTGGTCAGTACTTTTTGCATTTGTCTGCGATTTCCCACGCCACCATCAGAAATAAATAATACATAAGTCGGAGTTTTATCCTTAAATCTTTGATAATAGTCAATGACGGCCTCAATGGCAGGAATTTCCTCATTATAACGGGCACCGACCTGCCAGTTTTTCCAGCCACGCTGGGTGGTGTTGATAAAGTCATTAACATTATTTAGGGTGACATCATCCAGTTGTGTGGTTTTTTGTGCAAATGCCCAACATTCAAAACTGCCATCATCATCAAAATGAATTGCCAGTGGCATTAAACGATTCACCACTTTTTGTACATCACCACGGCGATATTGTCCATCCATCGAACCTGATGCATCGAGTACCAACGCCACTCGTGCTGTCACACCCAATAAATTTTTCTTTTCTAATTGAACCAAGGATTTTTTGGTCAGGTCAACAATTGAGGCATTACCTGTTTTTTCGGCTTTTTCCAGCGAAAGTTTTTTCTTTAAATCAAGTCTTGATGCTACAGGTGTCACATTTAGGGAAGCTTGTGTTTGTGATATTGGCGCTGGAGCTGATTCCTCTGCAACTTCACCACCAAAATGTTGAATCAATGCCGCCAAACCTGCATTGAATCCTTGCCCAATGGCAGCCAAACGCCAAATATTATCTTTACGATAAATTTCAACCAACATCGTGGCTCGTTCCTGAGCAAAGAGCTGCCCCTCTAATTTCAATTCAGCAATCGGCTGTAATTGTAAATTTAAAATTTGAATCGTGGCATGTTGCAACTGTGACATCACTGCCTGACCATCAATCGCAGCAGTTAAAACGAGATATTGGATTGTGTTTGGTAACTGATCAAGATTGACCAAGAAACGACTCTGTTGTGGCTGATTATCGAGTAACTGAACGGCTTGGCATGGTGTTTTAGGCTGATTATAAAACGTCATATAACGTTCATCACTTAATTTATATTGTGCATCCAGTCCAAAGCTCGCCAAGTCGAGGGTAAAATTGGCTTGATATTGAATCTGGATATAAAAAGCGTTTTGCCCCTGTAAAACATCATTTAATTTTATTTTTTGTCCACGAATTAAATTCAACATTTCTTTTAATAGCCTATTTTATCATTATTTCTTCAAGTGAAGAAAAATAGTGCCTAAACACTATTTTTCCCAAGCTTGTTTGCTTACTTAAACCGCTACACCATAAGAGGCTGCCAAAGGCCCTAAACCGCCTGCAAAGCCTTGACCAATAGCACGGAATTTCCATTCGCTGCCATTTTTATACAGCTCACCAAAGATCATTGCCGTTTCTGTGCTGCTGTCTTCCGATAAGTCATAACGTGCAATTTCGCTACCGCCTGCGTCATTGATCACACGGATATAAGCATTACCAACCTGACCAAAGTTTTGGTTGCGTGTCTGACCATCATAAATCGTCACTGCAAAAATCACTTTGCTCACATCAGCAGGAACTTTGCTTAAATCAACGCTTAAAGTTTCATCATCGCCAGCACCTTCACCTGTGCGGTTGTCACCATTGTGTTTGACTGAACCATCAGATGAAGTCAAATTATTGAAGAAAATAAAGTCATTGTCTGCACGTACTTTACCGTTTTCTCCAACAAGGAATGCAATCGCATCAAGGTCAAAAGCCTGACCATCTGTCACACGAGGGTTCCAGCCTAAACCGACTGTTGTTTTAGTGATTCCCGGCGCTTCTTTGGTCAAGCTAACATTGCCACCTTTGGTTAAGCTAATTGCCATGAGTTATTCTCCTTATCTCATTGCTAAATTATATTTTATGGATATAACAGTTTTGTTATATCCCTGGATTTTATCAAGATTGTGATTGTCGTTTTTCATAGGCGATTGATGAGAAAATCGCCCATATAATGAACGCCACCCCAATCAGGCCTGTTACCACTTCTGGCACATGCCCACCTGTACCTGTGTATAGCATAATTGCTGCCAGCATTCCAATTGCATACATTGCACCATGCTCCAGATAAATAAATGCTTCCAATGTGCCTTTTTCCACCAGATAAATGGTCATGGAACGTACAAACATTGCACCAATCGCAAGACCAAGCATAATCACAACAACATCAGTTGTAATTGCAAAAGCACCAATCACACCATCAAAACTGAATGATGCATCCAGCACTTCCAGATAAAGGAAACCCCCAATACCTGCTTTCACAATTGTGCTTGATGCACCTTTGGTAACGCTTTCTGAAGCTTCGCTTTCTTCATCTTCTGACTGGCTGCTTTCAAGTAAATGACCCAGTGCCTGAACACCCACATAAACCACAATACCCCAGATGCCTGCAATCGCCACCACCAATTTCGTCTCTGGCGCAACAAAACCCACCATAATGAGAAGGGCGATCATTGCAACGAAAACTGACATGGCAGGAACATTCGCTAAATTTGCTAAACGTGATTCCAGCCAATGAAACCAATGCGTGTCCTTACCATCATCAAACAGGAAGTTAAGGAAAACCAAAAGTAGGAACATGCCCCCAAAGGCAGCAATTTCCGCGTGATGTGCCAATAACTTTTCAGAATACTGAACTGGATCGTTGAGTGCCATCCTGACAACTTCAACCATTCCCATATCTGCAGTTACAGCTACAATGACAATTGGGAAAATCAGGCGCATACCAAAAACGGCAATTAGAATCCCGACAGTTAAAAAGATTTTTTTCCAGAATTCGTCCCAGTGACGCAATATTGATGCGTTGACCACGGCATTATCAAAAGATAGCGACACTTCCATCACCGCCAGAATTGCAGTGATCAGCAATACACGAAGCATTGCCTGCACGCCTGCCTCTGGTCCATGACTGAAGCCCCACCATGCAGATAATGCCAGACAGATCACGGTAAAAATAATTGAGAAACGAAAATGTTTCATTGTTACCCTTTCAAAAAAATCTCAAAACATACATCTTGTCTGTTTTGAGAGATCGGTTTTAGCCAACTTGAATACCATATTGTTGACACATTGCAGCAAGTCCGCCCGCATAGCCCTGACCGACTGCTCTAAATTTCCATTCGCCATTATGACGATAGACCTCACCAAATACCATGGCGGTTTCGGTTGAATAATCCTCTGCTAAATCAAAACGCACAATTTCTATACCTGAATCCTGATTGACGACACGGATAAAAGCGTTGGCAATTTGTCCAAAATTCTGTCCACGACTTTGGGCATCATGAATGGTGACCGTAACGGCAACCTTTTCAATTTCAGGTGAAACCTTAGATAAATCCACCACTAAAGACTCATCATCACCATCGCCCTGACCTGAACGGTTGTCACCCGTATGCTCAACCGAGCCATCCTGTGATTTTAACTGGTTGTAGAAAATAAAATCATGGTCGCCACGCACCTTGCCTGAGGCGGTTAATAAAAACGCACTGGCATCCAAGTCAAAAGATGCGCCATCAGTTGCACGTTCGTCCCACCCCAAACCAATTAAAATACGAACTAAAGTTGGATCTGTTTTACTTAGGGAAAGATTTCCCCCTTTATTTAAGCTAATTGCCATGTTTGGATGACTCCTTTTTGTTAGATTGACATTAGTGTTTCAACTCAAAGTAAATATTAATTATTCAAGTTAAACAAAAATTATTTGAAAAATGGCTCACCATCGACCTTAACACTAAGTTGATGATCTTTCCATATTAAACGTGGTGTGCTTTCACTAAAACGGCTTGAGGTCATACCAGAATATTGTAACGTCACACCAGTTTCATCAATGATTGCAAGACCAATCACATAGGTGTAAATAAATCGACTTTTAGCGGCTGGTGAAACGGATGGATTGAAGATACATTCCACCACTTGTTCCCCATATTGCATCTTCATTCTAGGTTGTAATGAGGCAATAGAAACCACACCATTTGAGATTGCAGAATATACTGAAAATACCAATCCCACTTTACGCCCTATTTTCTTGGCAATATCAATATTAACTTCAACTCGCTCAGTAGCAGGCTGATTTATCGTTGCCGATGTGACATCGCCCAAATGTCGAATATATGGAAAATGATCTAATGATCCTTGCTGATGCGGTGCAAAAATATATTGCATTTCTTTTTCACCATAAATCAGTAAACCAACCCTTAAATCCAAGTCGTCATTATTGTCACAGTCATCACCATTATCCACCCATGTGGCTTCAACCGTTAATAATTGTGCTTCTTTTTTCGTTAAATCAATACGATGTGTCTGCCCAGCCTTGTCCAAACTAATTTTGGATAAATTTAACGGCTTAGGTTGAATAGGTGCAATCTCTATATTTGGAATAGGTTGCTCATCACTAATTTCTATACCAAAATATTCAGACAATGGTTTTAGTCCACCATTAAAGCCTTGATTGACAAAGCGGAATTTCCATTGATCCTTATAACGATATACTTCTGCCAAAATGAGGGCTTTTTCAGTCTTTTCAGCACTATTGACTATAGCCGTAGCACTTAACTGTCCATTTTGCCATAACTCAACCTCAATATTCTGAATCGCATTGATTGCACTCTGTCCATCAATGGTGGCACACAAAGCGATCTTATTCCGTTCCAGATCCAGCAATTGGGTATTTAAATTGAATTGCGCCAAATAAGGCGTTTTACCATTTGCCTCAATTAACTCAACACTACGGTTTAGAGTGTGTTTCTGTCCATAAAAAATCATGTCCGCATCACCACGAACTTTGTTTTGGGCATTGAGTAAATATGCACTTACATCTAAATCAATATGTGCAGGTAATGCAGTTTTGATTTTAATCTGACACTGAGGTTGTGCCAGTACCAAATTTGCACCCGCAGTCAATTGTTGCATTATTCATTATCCTCTTTTTTTAGTGTTATTGCTTCATGCCAAATATTTGTGATCGCTCTAATATACGTTCTGCCCAACGGCGATGTGTGGCAGGTTCCAACATACTTCCATGACAGGCGAATACAGCCTGACCAGAATCTCTTAAAATATCCTGAGCTTGTTTCAATTCAATATCATTGACTTGATAGGCCTGATGCACAATCGCAATCTGTGCAGGGTGAATAATGGTTTTTCCAGATAAACCATGTTGTAAATCCAGATATAACTCGTCCTGCAATAACTTCACCTGAGTAAAATGCTCACAGACAGGCGCACTCAGTGCAAAGCCATAAGGTAAAAACTGCCCCGCCAGATTTGCAATTAATGCCCCAATAGGCGTTTGATACAGGGTCAAATCACTTGGACGGCGCACAGCCAGACAGTTGAGTAAATCATTGCCGCCTATTCGCAGCACCAGAACCTGACGAAAGTCCTGTTGCAATGCCTGACGTAATTCACGCATAGCGCCCATATCAAAGGCTTCTGCATCTTCAAGTGTTGGCATCACCTGAATAAAGTCAGGTAATATCTGCTGCCATTGTCGTAATTGATTTAAGCAGAATTTAGGCAGCACCATGCCATCAACCGCAATCAGTTCCTGCCACTGCGCCAACTCTTCCGCCATTGCAATATGGCGAGGGCGTATGAAGATTTTAGGATGTTGTGCTTGACGTGGTTGATCCTGAACCTGTTGCAACAAATGCTTTAAATTGACTTTTGCCGCTTCCAGCTCATGCTCGGAAACTGCATCTTCCAGACAGATGACCAGAGAACGTAACTCAGGGTACTTTTCCCCATTCACCACTTGCCATAAATCAGGTCTGGTCGCTGGCATATAGAGTGTTGCACCTAAAGATAATGCCGATAACATCAACCTGCTCCCAATTTCTGAATGAGGGTAATTGCGCGATAAGGTGCGATCTGGTCACCCACTATCTGGACTGGTGTCTGGGTTATTTCGGTTAAATGACGTAACAATGCCGTGTCGGCATCATTCGCATCCCTGAGCAGAACCAGATCAGGCACACGCCTTAAAATTGCCCGTGTTGCTTCGGCAATGCTTGGCTTGATCCGATTGATATTGGTAATTTGATAATGTTCTGCTAATTGTTTAACCACAGCCTGACTTCGCTGTCTTTGTAATTGCTGTTGAGCGCTTGTCCAAACGGCATTTTTTTCTGACGGAAGTTCTCGGCGTATCTGATTGATTTGTTTAATAAATGACTGTGACATATCAAAAGCTTTTAAATGATTATATTCAACACAGCCATGCCACTGACCGAGATTGCTTTCCTCAATCTCGTTGAATTGCAAAGGCTCATTTTCGCAAATACTACGAGAAATTAATCCTGAAATGGTTGAGCCTAAAACACCTGATGGAATCAACCAATCCTCACCACTGGCTGCCAACCAAGCACAACCACCAATATCTGACAACACTACCAAGGGCAAAGGTCGATCAGCAAAACGGGGGTCATTGGCTAGACTCCGTTGCAATTCCTTTTGAATCGCGCCTTTACCAGTCCAGCCATCTACAAACACTAAAGATTGATGGCCATGTTTGGCAATAATTGTTTCCAGAGCAGCAAAATCAATACCACGATCCCTGATAATGCTGATGCCATAATGTACACAATCATGCCCCAAATCTTGCAATGCATGATAAAGCAACACCCCTAATGGCACACCAGCACGTACAAAACTGACCAATACAATCGGTTCAGCAAACTCTGTTGAGAGTGTTTGTGCCAGTTGTTGCACCTCTTTTGCCAAACGTTGCTGCCCGTGCTGCATTGCTTGTTCAAATAGCTGCAAATGACGCTCCGTGGGTGCCTGCTCCTGACTGATCATTTGTGAATAATGTTTTTCACCTGATTGAATGAGGCGTTCCTTTTCCAATGTGTCTGTTGGTTGAATCTGGATGCGATTTAACAGGAACGTCACTTGCCCAGCTTGATAACTTCCACTAAATCCCTGTGTTAAAATAAGTTCTGATGCTTTTTCTCTACTAATTTTTTGTTTACTGGTAATCGCCATAATATCCTTCTTGTTTGTACTGCTGCGTCAGATTGTGTTTTACCCAACGATTCAACTGGCTATGGTTTGGCATTCCCCACCAGTGACATAAATTCAAAAACTCAACATCCGACAAACTGTCGCCATAGCCTAAAATTGGGCGTTGTTGTGCGCTAAGTTGCTGCAAAAGAAATCTGGCCGCATTGGCCTTACTCACAGGCTGTGGAATCAGTGCCAGATTATTACCATTTAAATGGAAGTAAAAACCTGACAATAAATTCACATCAAGACTATTGAGCAACTGGGGCAAAAAATTCGGCGCATAAGGATTGTCATTTTCTGTATTTTGCTTTGCCACAACATACAAACCCAATCCCTGTTCTTCAACCACCCATGTCCGAATTGAACCAAAATGTCTGGAATGCTGCTGCACAGCTTCAATCAGGGCTTCCTGACGTGTCTGATAGGGTTGTAATGCCTGTTGCATCTGTCCATGCCATTCAGCATTGACACTAAGGTCCGCATTCAGCACCGTTCCACCATGAGAACAGACCGCCCCATACTGAAAGGGTAAATGAACTCGGGATAAAGCCTCGGCACAGCGTGCAGTCACTGGAATCACATGGGTACTATGCAATAACCACTGTACAAAATGCTGTTGTATCGGGTTCATATAGGCCAGAGCTTGTCCCTGCTTATCAGTGGTGACCATTTTAAAGTCAGCTTCAGGTGTAATGCGGCGATGGGTCTGGAACAACGTGTCATCCAGATCCACCAACATTAAGGGTGTACGAATTTCACTGGAGTCAAATAAAAAATCAGTCATTTACAACACACAAGTTAAAATTTTGATGAGGATAGTCCACAGCACTGATCACTTCAGCATTTGGCAACGCTTCAAGCAGGCTTTTCGCGACTGAATGTGTTGCGGTTTCGACAGTAATCAAGACTCGGTCATAATCCTGTGGATTGATGTTGTAGACAAAATTTTGAATACCTAGCCCATAGTTATCCGCAAATGCCAAGGCAGACTGAATGGCATGTCCAACAGCAATCGGTGAACGGGTAATTGCACTGAACCTCACATCTGCGCCTTGCTGCTGCAAATACTCTGCCAACAGGAAAGAAGACCAGACATACTCGCCACTGCCCAACACCAGAATACGTTCATCAGGTTGTACCGCCAACCGAATATGCGCACCACTGTCCTGAATGGGTAAACGCCCCCAGGTCGGCTGTGCTAAAGTATCAAACGCGCCAAAGGCGACTGTATCCACCTTTGGCATATTGATCTGGATTGGATTCTCAGCATCACGCCATTGCCATTTGCCTGTCATTAATGCTACAGACTGACAGTTTAGATCGGCAATATGAATGCCTGATGACCAATCTGCCAGCGTGGCAGTCACCACATGAGAAATTCGATTCAGCCCTGCCTGTTGTAAAGCATGGATTAAATTGACAAAGGTCTTGCCAGTTGATGCTTCATCGTCTACCAGTACAATGCTTTTGCTGTTTAGAATCTGTTGTTGAAGCTCTGCATCGGGTGAACCATATAACAATTGATCCTGTGCATGGCTATGTTCTTCTAAAAAACGTGCCAGTAATGGCGCACCATGTACTGGATGGCGTGTTGTTGTCACATAAATCGCTTCAGGATAACGTTGCTGCAACACCTGATGAACGCCTGCGCCCAGCCCAACCGCCGTTTCCGCCATGCCAATAACCAACACAGGTTCAGGTAAATCATCAGGAACCAGCTCAGCCAAATCAGTAAAGGCATGGCGCATAATGTGGGGACTGACGGGAATATGCCGCCCTAATACTTTCGATACAAATAAAAATGCACGCTTTGGATTAATGCGTTCGGCAAAACCCAATAAATCCTGCCATTTCCAGTGGCTATTGTCATTGGGTTGTAAGCTTAATACTCCCCTCTGTAATTCAATCTCAATCATATATATCTTAAATCTAACTTAAAAATTATATTTATACCGTTTTTTATACCACACAAACACTTTGGCTAATATGTCGAACCATAACAGTATTTTCAATTTTTTCAGGCTGATAATCCAATCCGAATGTTTCTGCAATAGCAGCGTGGACCAGATTGACACCACTATAAAATGTGTGCCCTATTCCACCCGAAGGGCGAGGATTAACTTCCAAAATAAATAATTGTCCATGATCATTATAACGGGCCTGCATATTCACCAAACCATCACAACCAAACAATTCAGCAACCTGTCTGGCCAGTTCAATGGCCTCACCTTCGAGTTTCAGTTGCTGGTAACCACCGCGCTGTTTACAACGGACAACCGCACATCGGACTTGCCCATGCACACAAAACATATCCACTGAACATTCCTGACCCGATAAAAATGGCATCACCAAATAGGCAGGCGGATTCGGCGATTGTCGATAACTTTCAATAAATGTTTGTGGATGTGCCCTAAAATTCTGACTATTGGCAAACATATCAAATGATGTCGCCTTTGTATCCAGATGCCAAAAACCTGATGCAAATACACCTGTCACGGGCTTTACACAGACTTCACCTTTCTTCGACCAGCTTTCATAGGCGGCTTGCAACTCTTCAGCATGATATACAGTGGTGGCAGGGACAACCGCAATCTGATGGTCTAAACAGGTTCGGGTAAATACTGATTTATCATGTAATTGGGCAATCTGCTCCATGTGATCGCAGCCAGCCATAATCCGAATGCCCAAAGCCTCAAAACGGTGTTTCTGTTCCAGATAAATTCGTCCAAAACGCCCTGCAATAATTAGCTTTACCTTTAGGCGCTGTGCCTGTTGTAGCACCCATTCCACTCGCTCAGCTAAAGCAGGTTCCTGTAACGCAATATCTGCAACAGACGTGATTTCAGGCCGCCAATCGGGATGGGAGGCCACCACATGAATAGGCAGATTAAAAGGTGTATGTTTTGCTGCCAAAATTAAATCTCGCTGACAGGAATGGGCCTGGGTAAACCAGATTCCAATAGAGTTTTCAACGATATTCATTTCTGTATTTGTTCCCATCACTTGTAAAGTTGCATTCATTCACATTCCACCATTTGTACAACCACTAAGCGTCCGCCATCTTGGCGTGACAATAAAATCTGCTTGCCATCGGTCAATTCAATTTTTCCACCTATCGGAATTACCTCTTTGCTTGCCACGTCCATCAGTTCAGGTAAATTTTCATTAACCAGCCACCATTGCTGTTGATGGAAAATAAAATAACCCACCCTTTTGGTTTGTTCTGCACTTAAACGTTCATTTGGCGCAATTAAGTTATTGGCATGCCATTGATAAATTGATTGCCCTGTCCAGACCATCAAACGATGATTATCAGGCCTAAAGTTACCCTCTCTGCGTGCCGAATATAGGTTTAATACAGGCAATTTGCCGTGAAATGCCGTGCCACAAAATGGGCATACAGGTTTGGTGCTGTTGTCAAATACATACCATTTTTGACCACAATCTGAATTTAGGCACGGCTGCATTAAATCAACCGTTTTCACCAACGCCGTTTCCCAGTCATTGGCAGATGGACGCTGCTGCGGTTGATGTAAACCTGTAACAAAACTCTGTAGAAAGAGTTCCTTTAAATACGGCCCTGTCACCGTAAATGGAATTTTTTCGGGATCTGCCCACGGTAATGCACTCGGACGAACCTGCGCCACTTTAACCCGATTACCTGCATCCGTTGGGTGTTCAATAAATAATGCTTTTTCACCCATTGCCAGATTTTCATCTTTTTGTGGGTCATTGAGATCATGTACTTTACCACCACGTAATGGATGGCGATAGAGCAAATACATATAAATCAGCACAGCCAAAGCATGACGATCCGTCATGATATTGGGCAAATGCCGTTGGGGATCATCTTTTTTAAGATGGTTGGTCATCACCACTTCAGGCGCAATAAAATCTGGTGTTCCCACCACATCAGGCGGATATTTGCCTGGCACAACCAAACCATCAACATCAATAACGCAAGCACGCCCCATGACAGGGTCAATCAAAATATTTTTATAGGACAAATCGGAGTGGGCCAAACCAGCCGCATGCATACGGCGCACTGCACGCGCAATTAAAATACAAATCTTGAGATAGTTTAGCCATGTGCCTTTTTCACGTTCATCCAGAAAACGGTTCTGGTTATTGGCACTGGCAAACCATTTTCCCTCTTTTTCTTTCCCTTTAATCCCCAAAAAATCATTATTTTTAGAACCAAACTCAAAGAAAAATGGTTTTTGATAGGTAGGTGCTGTAATCCCAAGCAAACCATTGTATTCCACCAAGCCATCAGGCCAGCAAAACACATTTTTCCAGTAATCACCACCCGCACCGTTAAAAATACCTTGCCATTTATTGCCCACAATTTCTTTTAACCGATCTTTCTGCTGTTCCAGTTCAGCCTGAGACTGATAAAAATGGTTTTTTTCCTTGCTAAAAAAACATATAACGTAAGATTTATCAGGCGAAAAATAGACATCTTTCATCGCACCCGAACCAATCACTTCATCTACAAAAGCGATTGGACGGCCATCGAGCGTTTGACATTGAATGACTTTACTCATCTACCACCCCTACTGAGTCATCTGGTACAGTCATATTACTTATTTGATCATCTTGTAGCATTTGCCATAAAATCGCCAATGTTCGATCATCATGATGTCCTGCACTAAAGAATTTTGACCATTCCAGTAAAGCCTGTTCAGGTTTTTCCTGTTGTAAGTGTGGTTCAATTTCTTGCCAAAGTGCCTGCCATTTTTGTTGATTTTCCAGCCCTGCATCCGTTTCAAAACGCGGATCAGAAATCCCATCAGTCATGAGAATTACTGCCTGAGCGTCATCAAAATAGCCAATATGGACTCGCTGTTTAAAATCTCGCAGCAAACAACCATAATCTAAAAAGCGGGTTTGTCCTGCAAATTCCCCCCCATCAGGTTTACCCATTAACCGCACGCGGTCCTTACCATAAACTGCAATCGCTCCATCACCGACCCAAAAACTACTTATAAAGGTTTTATTGTCTTGTTGCCGTACCACTGCAAACAATAATGTTGTAGCAAACAATTTAGAGGCAACGCCTTGTCGAGTGGCTTCATGTTCAATTTGGTCAATGGCTTGTGTTGCGGCTGAATAAAACGCATCACTAAATTGATTGCCTAACTGATGCGCTGCATTTTTGGTTTCAGGATCATCATTGGCTCCGATTTGCCACTGTGCCAGCAATCGGTCAGATTCACCTGATTGTTTTTGCATGAAAGCTTTTAAATACTCACCAACAGTATTCACCGCAACCCTCGACCCCTCACGGGAAAATTCGGCACTTCCTGCACCATCTGCCACAACCAATACCGACCAATTACTATCCGCGACCTGAGCAACAAAAAAATCATCATCACGGAATGTTCCTGCATGTTCATGTGAACGTCCTCGCTGACTACACGCAGCAATATTAAAATCTGCCGCCTTAATCAATTGACAACGATTATTTGCTTTCCAATACATCGCATTTGGATCAGGCTCATTCACCTGCCATAAACTACGCGGGTCAGCCGTGACAATAAACGTGACTTCCCCTGACAACCATCCTGCCTGCTCATTTGCCGTTTTATATTGAAAAATGAGTTTAAATTCACCTGCCTGTGTGGGTATGCCTGAAAGTTGCTGTGTCACTGCATCAAAACAAATACCCAGATTTTCAGGAATCCTGACACTTTCATGATGAATCTGCACATCCTGTTTCACGGGATATTGCATTTGAATGCTGGCTTGATAGTCCTGTCCCACTCTAGCGTTGGGAATCTGAAAGTGAGGCATCTTTTTCACCGTTTTTACCCCAGTTTGCAGGGGTGTTGAGGTATTGTCTGGAATAGGGCTGGATTGTTTTTCAATGATTGGAGTCGTTACAACCAACGGTAAATGTGTAGGCACAACCGAATTAGAGTCAGACAAATCTGTGATTTCGGATAATATGGATTGATTGTCATTATTTGGTGGTGTCAAAGGTTGTTTCTGTTCTGATTCAAGGTGCACAGATTCTGCTTGAACGGTCTCAGGCTGTGGATAAAAGCCCAGATATTCTACAGCATTTTTTGACACCCCATGCTTTTCACATAGGCTATTTTGCACAGGAGCATAAATCGCCAAGCGCCCCTGTTGCAATATCTGTTGTAACAAACATCCCTGAAAGTCTGGCAATTGTTCCAGTTGGAACCCCAGCACATCATAAAGCTGTTCTGCCAAATCATGGTAGGCATTATAAAGACGCTTATTTTGCACACATTTCTGCCACCACTCCTGATCTTGCATCTGAGTCGATGGCTGGGTTGTATTGCTTAAAAGTTGTGCCAATGTATCAGCAAAAGCCTGTTGTAATTCTGGTGTTAATGGCTGAAGCATAAACAAAATTTCCTTTTACCTTTAAGACAGATGTCTTAGCCTCGACCACGCTGCACATCAAACCCATCCGAACCGCCATAGCCAAAACTCACCTGACGGCGGCACCACGGACAACTAACTTCTTCACTAAAACCGTCATAACACATTAATTGACCACAGCCACACATGGCAAATGCCGTTTCTGCCAAACAATGTGGGCACTCAGGCGTGCCTTCAAGCAAAGTGGTATTGATTTGCTGTTGGTGTTGGCTTTGATCTGACCAGGTAAAATAATCCTCATCAATTTTGCAGCACTCTTTCAGTTGGTAGTGATACAAATTGAGGTTAATATCTAAGTCTTTAGGGGCCTGATACTGAATTTCACGTTCAAATTTCATCAAATAAGGGCGATTTAACTTTCCACAACGCCCAACAAAAGTTGCACACTGCTCATCCAGCAAAGTTCGTGGCTGAACATCTTTAATCAGCCGCATATAGCGTTCATCCAAAGGCGGTAGATGTTGCTGCTGTTCACCATCCCCCACACTTTTACTTTGTGCAACGACTGAGGCACTGATCCATTGGAAAAACCTTTGGAAATCCTTTTCATTCAACTCATCAAAGGCTATGCAGTGTTCTGTCAGTTGCTTTAGGGTGTGATAATCGACATTTTTCCCCATTCCCAGTGCAATCAGTGTACAACGGCGAGCATACTTTTTTTGCCAGCGATAAATGGCATCCTTGCATTCATCGGTTGGTCGCCCATCTGTAAATAAATATACGACTGGCTTCCAGTCACCTTTGGTTTCCGTTGTCGTCTTGATCAAATGACGATCAAACTCATTCATTAAATGTTCCAATGCCTTACCTAAATGTGTACCACCACCTAAAGGTAATTTCACTGGATAATAAGCAAACACTTCCACCAAAGGCACAAGGGTTCGGACAATTCCTGCAAAGGCAATCACTGATACATATACCGTTTCCAGCGCATAAGGGTCTTTGCGTAATTGCTGCATGATAAGCTGGATACCCTGCTGCATCTGCTCAATATTTTTCCCCACCATGGATTCAGAACAATCCAACACAAAAAAAACAGGTAAACGTCGCATCTAGCTGAATATCCTTAATAATTTATACCGTTATTTATAAAACCAGTTGCACTTCAGGCGGTGGTGGTGGCAATGAAATCGAGCTTGAAATGCCTGCACTGCTGCTGCCTGCCACCACACTTGCCGATACCCATTTAAAGAATCCTGAAAATGATGCAGCATCCATGGTATCCAATACCACAACTTTATCTGTCAGTTGCAATAAATGTTCAGTTTTGGCTTTGGGCCCTGCCGCACAGGCAACAATACTGGCAAAGTTTAATTGCTGAATCACAGAAACTGCTTGCTGATATGCATACACATCTGAGGGTGAGCCATCTGTCATGACAAATAATAAAGGTCTCCAGTCCCCTTTAATTTCATCGCTACTTTTTTGAATTTGATGGCTCACTTGTTCTGCCAACAACTCCAGAGCAGCGCCCATAAAGGTTGCCCCTGCACTTGGCACATCAATATTGTTCAATTGAACCTGATCGAGTGGGGTCAGTGGCAAATAGACCTTTGCCTCTAAATCAAAGGTAATGATACTTAAATGCACACTTTCCAGTGCATAAGGGTCTTGCCGTAATGCACTAAGCATCGACTGCAATCCAACATTCACGGAATGAATTGGCTCTCCTCGCATTGACCCCGAAGTATCCAATAAAATATAAACAGGCAAACGGCGCATTGTGTAAAAACCCTTATACAAATCATCAATTAAGCGTATTGTTTCAACCATTCCACAAATGAATCAGAACTTGATGGCTGCCCGACTGCATTAAACTTCCAGCCTGTAGGCTCCCGAACCAGCTCGGCAAAGAGCAACGAACGTTGCTGGTCATATTGTCCCATACCTGATAAATCGAAACGCACCATCTCTTTGCCTGTGGTATCCACCGCCCGAATAAAAGCATTTTTAACCTGACCAAAATGTTGCTGATTGCTGGCCCCATTATAGATTTGCACCACAAACACCACTTTATGGTATTGCTGCCCAAGATCATTCAGTTTAACCACAATCTGCTCATCATCCCCATCACCTGCACCAGTGCGGTTGTCACCTGTCAACCAGATATGTCCTGATGAATGACGCTGATTATTAAAAAAAACTACATCCCCATTCTGCAAAGTCACATTGCCTTGAGTATCACGCCCTAAATTATTGACCTTGCCATTTTGCCCCACTAAAAAAGCAACAACATCAAGATCATAATCGGCATTTTTTCCGCCAAACAAGCCTCCCAGAAAACCTTTTTTCTGCTCCTGAATATCCCACCCCAAGCCAATGGTCACCTGTGACAGATTATTTTCCGTTTTCTTTAGACTAATGCCCTGACCTTTTCCTAAACTTACAGCCATTTTGATCTCCTTTTGATTTTAATATTTGTTTTATAATACGATATTGACTTCGGGTGGTGGCGGTGGCAAATCACCCAAGCCTTTCACTTCTTTTTGGGCTGCATCTACTTTCTGACTACCTGTGGAAATACTTGCAGACACCCATTTGAAGAATGCCTTGATTGTGTTGGAATCTGCGGTTGCCAACTCAACAACCACTTCCGTGATTTGTTTTAAAATGGATGTATCTGCCCCATGCCCTGCGGCACATGCCACAATCACGCCTGTTTTGACTTGTTGTAAACGTTGTAAACCTTTACGCCAGTCATCAGTGGGTACGCCATCAGTCATTATAAAAATAAGCGGCTTCCAATCCCCTTTAATTTCAGCCGTTGTTTTCACCACCTCCTGTTCAATCTTCTCAGCCAACAAGGCTAAGGCCTCGCCTAAAGCAGTAGTTCCTGTTACCTGCAAATCAGGTACTTGAAATGCAGCCAATTCAGTTAAAGGAACCAGTTGTTTAGCGTGGCTATCAAAAGCGATTAAAGAAAGATAAGCTGTTTCCAGCGCATAGGGATCTTGACGCAAGGTTGAAAGTAAAATTTGCATCCCATTCTTGACCGCTTCAATCGGCTCTCCATGCATCGAACCTGAGGTGTCCAATAAAATATAAACAGGCAAACGGCGCATTATTATTTTTCCTTATTTTCAGTATATTATTCGCTTTCTTTTTTTAACATAATTTTTTTGGTTCTACTATGCACCAGCCCTTAATTACTTAAAATAAATAGACAATTCTGTATGTTTAATAAGTATTTGCAACAAGCAGTTAGATAGAAACCACAAGCCAAATATTAAATTTAGGGGGGACTCAAGCATCAGGACTTGAGTTGAATATTCTGTAACTCACCATCAAAGGTTTCAATTAAACTTTTAATGGCAGGTTCCTGCTGTAATAACTCAACAGCCCGATGAAACGCCTTTTCCTTACGCATGACCTGCATGGTAAAAGGTGTTATCGAATCAATATCTTGATATTGCACATTAAACTGCGTATTCGGCCACTGTGACTTAAGTGCATCTTCCAACGCCTGCCTTAATTGTGACAACATGCCCTCGTATTTCTGCGGAATATGAAACACAGATGAGCCATTAATATGCCCCTGCATGATGCCATGCTGTGCCAACTCCTGGACGGCTGGCGAAAGTTCACTATTTCTAAACCAGTATTCCCATTTATCCAGATTCCACTCACCCTCCAAAACCTGTTCACGAAGTTTAAGAATATCTTGAGGCATGAGATTAGCTTGGTCTGCCAAATGCATCGTTTCAACCTGTTGAACTACATCAACCACAGGCATGGCAAATTGGTTGTCAATTTGCTGTTCCGTAGCAATAAATGTTTCTTCAAACAATTCAGGTTCAGCCTTAACGTTTGGCTCAGGTGCTTGATTGATGATTTGTGTAACTTCAGTTTGTTCCTCTACGGGAAAAATCAATACCTCATCTGATTCTTTGAATTCACTGGAATGAGCATTTTGCTGATGGATAGCTGAATGATCCAACCCAATCAGTTGCCCATCCGCTGCATCAAAAACCATAACATTTTCATTCTGAATGATGCGTTCAGGTTCAGGTTCAGGTTCAGGTTCAGGTTCAGGTTCAGGTTCAGGTTCAGGTTCAGGTTCAGGTTCAGGTTCAGGTTCAGGTTCAGGTTCAGGTTCAGGTTCAGGTTCAGGTTCAGGTTCAGGTTCAACGCTAACCGCTTCTTGCTGAACTGCAAACTGATTTTCTGTACTTGAATCCTGTACAGGCTGATGCGCTTCAGGCGCTGTAATTTGCGTAACAGGTGTTGCAGTTACAGTAACTTCATTCAAAGTCAAAGGCCTAAACGCTAGTAAACGCAACACCGTCATTTCAAAGCCTTGCTCTTGCGTCACCGCAAGTTGCAACTCAGCTCGACCTTTACAGGCAATTTGATAATACAACTGCAAATCTTGGGCAGAAATGAGTTTCGACAATTGTAGAATCTTCTGGTTAATTTCTTCACTATATTTCAGTGCAAGATCAGGTAAATATTGCAACAATGCCAATTCATGCAAGGTAGAAACCAATTGGTCTAAAACCAAGGACACATCTAAAGCTTGCTGTCTAAATTGTAGAAGTAGCTGACTTACCCGTGCTTGCTGATTTTGATGAATTGCCAAAATCAAATCATAAATAATGGTTCGGTCAATCAAACCGAGCATATCTTTAACATCTTGATGATGGACTGCACCTTGACCATAAGCAATTGCTTGGTCTGTTAAAGACAAAGCATCACGTAATGAACCTTGTGCAGATTCTGCAATTTGCCAAATCGCATCTTGATCGGCTTCGATATGCTCTTTATTTAAAATTGCTGTCAAATGTTCCGTAATTTCATCAACAGCCAAAGGACGTAACGTAAATTGCAAACAGCGCGAGATGACGGTGATCGGCAATTTCTGTGGATCTGTCGTTGCAAAGAGGAACTTCACATGCTCTGGTGGTTCTTCCAGAGTTTTGAGCAAGGCATTAAATGAATGCGTTGAAAGCATATGCACTTCATCGATCAGATAGACCTTGAAGCGACCCTGCGTCGGCGCATAAGGCACATTGTCGAGTAACTCGCGGGTATCTTCAACCTTGGTCCGTGATGCCGCATCGATCTCAATTAAATCAATAAAACGACCTTCATTTACGGCCTTACAGGTTGCACAGACTTCACATGGGGTTGAGGTCACACCTGTCTCGCAGTTCAAACATTTGGCTAAAATACGGGCAATTGTGGTTTTACCGACACCGCGCGTTCCTGTAAACAAATAAGCATGATGCAAACGCCCACGTTCTAATGCGCTGGTTAAAGCACGAGAAACATGGTTTTGCCCAACTAACTCATTGAAATTACGAGGACGGTATTTTCTTGCCAGTACTTGATACATGTATGCTCCTTTCTGCATCTTAAGCATACTGTTTTTTTGAAAGGCTGTGAACGAGTCCACTTCTAATTGATCAAGATTAAATACTTTCTGAAGCTTTTAAACCGAATTTCTTATAGATTTACTTACAATCATCACAAGACTTGCACCGATATTCAACTCAATAGAGAATACACCATAATTTTTAAGTTGCTGGTCTCTTTGACATGTCTGAATCCTTAGCGGTACTCGGCGGTATTACCGCAGAACAATTCTTGAATGAATATTGGCAAAAAAAACCATTGTTAGTTCGCAATGCAATGCCTGAAATTATGGGTTTATTAGAACCCGAAGATGTCAAGGAACTAGCGCTAGAAGAAGATGTCAGTGCTCGCTTGATTCGTCAAAAAAATAAAAATCCAAATGAATGGCATGTAAAATCATCACCACTCACTAAAGGCGATTTCCAAAAGTTACCGAATCTTTGGACTATACTAGTTCAAGCAGTGGACCATTATTCTTTTGATATTGCTGAGCTCTGGAAAAAATTTCCATTTATTCCTCAATGGCGCCGCGATGACATCATGGTCTCTTATGCACCTAAAGGTGGCTCTGTTGGTAAGCACTTCGATTTCTATGATGTATTCCTTGTACAAGGGCATGGTCATCGCCGTTGGCAACTCGGTCAAATGTGTGATGAATCAACAGAGTTTGTTGCAGATCAACCATTAAAACTCCTTTCTCAAATGAGTGTAAATTTTGATGAGGTACTTGCACCTGGCGATCTATTATATGTACCGCCTGGTCTTGCTCATTATGGCGTTGCCGAGGATGATTGTTTAACTTTCTCATTTGGCTTCCGTATGCCAAATTTAGCTGAAATGACAGATCGACTCAGTGAACAATTCGCAAAAAACTCAGTCTTAACAAATCCTCTCGTGGATATTACTCGCATAAAAACAAATGCTATTGGAGAGATAAATAATTCCGAATTTTCTTATCTCAAGACTCAATTACTTGATTATCTCACTCAAGCACCAGAATTTGATGCTGCGATCATGGCATACATGAGTGAGTCTAAATATCCCAATAGCATTCCTGAGCCAGATGAAATTGTGGTAGATGATTTACTTGAAGTTATTAATAGCGGCTATCAACTTATTCTAGAACCTGCATCAAGATTGCTCTATAGACAACAAGATCAATTATTAGACTTTTGGGCAAATGGGGAAAATATCTGTATTTCTCAATCTTTCCAAGCACAACTGAAACAAATTGCAGATGGTGCAAGCTTAACATTTGATGAAGAATTTAATCATACAGATATTTTAGAAGATATCGTCTTGTTACTGAATCAAGCAGTTATTATGTTGCTACCACCTCATTAAGCCTGATACATCCTCTAATTAAAGTAGAAGTAGTTGCGACTATTTCTACTTTTATGATTTGACATAAATAATTAAAACTTTTTTATAATAGACTTCTTTCATAAATCATTTTTTACTCAGCTCCAAGTTATAGATTCCAGCAATTAAATTGAATCTCAAACCGAGTCTTTTGCCTCTATTTCGATAACATTCGGCAAGGATCTTGAAGGTTTTCAGGCTGCCAAATACATGCTCAATACCCATTCTTCTTTTATTGATTTACTGATTATAAGTTGTCATTAAAAAGTAAACATGTATTCTTTTCCGAATTGGTTTTATACTTTCTGCATTCATTGCTCTATTTTATCAGCTGTCATGACTTGAAAATCTCGCCAATCATATTTCATTTGCTTCCATACCATCTCGATTCGATTTAACTCAGGCCTATAAGCTGGAATAAAATACAGATTCGTCGAAAAATTAGTTTTAAGTAGTTCTCTGTAATCAGCCATCTTTTTACTTCTATGAATTGCCAAGGTATAGCCAAAAGGCTCTACGAAATCTGATAAATATGCACAATCAATACGATAAGCTTAAGATCTAAAGTATCTTGATGGTTATAATTTAGATCTCTCTATGTTCTGATTAAAACAGTTGTTAAATTTATCTCCTCAACCTAATTTCTCTCTTTTTCTAGTGATTTTCTCCTTGGCAGTTGGTAGTTTCTGTATTGGAACGACTGAATTTGTTGCTATGGGGTTGATTCAAGAAATCGCTACTGATTTAAATGTCAGTGTTCCACATGCAGGCTATTTCATTAGCGCCTATGCGCTTGGTGTTATGGTTGGCGCACCGATTATTGCAATTTTAGGAGCTAAAGTACCGCGTAAAACGCTATTACTCAGCTTGATGTTATTTTATGGTTTAGCCAATGCCGCCACTGCCTTCGCAACAACATCTGAAGCTATGCTGATATCGCGTTTTATTGCAGGCTTTCCTCATGGTGCTTATTTGGGTGTAGCCGCATTAGTTGCAGCCGAATTGGCAGGAAAACAACGTAGAGCAACTGCGATTGCACAAGTCATGATGGGACTCACCCTTGCAAATGTGATTGGGGTTCCTATTGCAACTTGGCTTGGTCAGCAATTTGGTTGGAAATCTGGTTTTGAGTTTTCTGCCGTGATTGCCTTTATTACTTTAATCGGTGTCAGCCTTTTCGTTCCCAATATTCCACTACAAAAGTCAGCCAGTATTAGAGCGGAATTGGCAGGTCTAAAAAACATCAATATGTGGCTAACGCTTGCAGTGGGTGCAGTTGGTTTTGGCGGCATGTTCTCTATTTATAGTTATGTATCTCCAATTTTAACTGAATATACACACGCCGATATTCGTATCGTCCCGATTGCGCTAGCCATTTGGGGTGTTGGTATGGTGATTGGAGGTCTCGTTTCAGGCTGGCTAGCAGATAAAAGCCTATTTAGAACGATGATTGGAATTTTGGTGAGTTCTGCACTCGCCTTTGTACTTGCAAGTTTTATGATGTCTAATCTCTATACTGCGATTACAGCCTTATTTCTGATTGGTTTCACTGTGATTGGATTAGGTGGCGCATTACAAACACATTTAATGGACATCGCAGGCGATGCACAAACATTAGCGGCATCATTAAATCATTCCGCATTTAATTTAGCCAATGCCTTAGGCGCATTTCTTGGAGGATGGGTACTTAGCCATAATATGGGTTGGTTAGCACCGATCTGGGTGGGTTTTGTTTTAAGCCTGGGTGGTTTGGCAATTCTGCTCATTGCACTGGCGTATGCAAAATACTCACAGAAAAATGAATCTGTCGTTTCTTAATGACAGATTCATGCATTGATTAAGATCAATTCATCAGCTTTGCAATTTGTCGGTCATGCCATTTGGACAGCAATAGCAAGGCAGTTATTACTCCAATTAAGGCAAAAAACATATCAGATTGAGTGTCCCATTCATATCCTTGTGTACCAAGAAACTCTTGCGCACCTTGTCCAAGCGCTAATGCAGCTGCCCATTCAATCAATTCATAAGTCGCACTAATGGCCAGTACAATACAGATCACAATAAAACTAAGCATTTTCCCTTTGGCTAAAATCTGATGTCGAATCAAAATTTCCCGTGCAGCAATGGCAGGCACAAAACCTTGCATAAAATGTCCAATCTTGTCATAAGGATTTCGATCTAAACTGAACCATTGAGCGATCTCAAAACCTAAAGGTACACGTGCATAGGTATATGCCCCACCGACGATTAATACCATTGCATGCAAAAAAATTAGGCTATACAAGAGATTAGTGAGTGGAAATGTTTTATAGGTGTAAATCAATAATGGAACAATAATTAAGACAGGCAAAACCTCCATCACCCATGTACCACGGTCAAATGGATGAATACCTGAAATGATTAAAATCAACCTCTGTACACGACAAATTTCATAGAGCCCTTGTCCTATCAGGCTTTTTCTTTCTTAAAATTGCGAGCACTTTCTTAAATTCTTCTTTTTTTCCAAAACCAATCAAACGTAGAATAGCCATCTGAACA